>CALGIB010000835.1 GCA_937915955.1 uncultured Pseudomonadota bacterium | reverse complement strand
TGGATCGACTCTCCCGGCACCCGGATCTCGAGAGGCTGCGCGGTGGACCGCTGCGCGCCCTGATCTCCGGCGGCGCAGCCTGCCGCCCGGAGCTCAAGCAGCGCCTGCTCGATCGGCTCGGGGACGTGGTCTACGACTTCTATGGCGCCACCGAGCTAGGGGTGGTCAGCGTCGCGGGGCCCCAGGACCTGCGACAGGACCCGCGCACCGTGGGCCGTCCGATGCGCGGGGTCGAGGTGCTCCTGGCGGACGACGCGGGCCGGACGGTGGCCCGGGGGGAGCCCGGCGAGCTCTTCGTGCGCAGCGACATGCTCAGCAGCTACGAGGGCGAGGCCAGCGGCAGCGACCCCCTACGGGCGGCGGGCTGGAGCAGCGCTGGAGACGTGGCCATCCAGGACGCCTCGGGGCTGCTGCGCATCGTGGACCGCCGCAAGGACCTGATCGTGACCGGGGGCGTGAACGTCTTCCCGGCCGAGGTCGAGCGCATCGTGGAGCGACACCCGCAGGTGCGCGAGTGCGCGGTGACGGGCGTGGCGGATCCGGACTGGGGCGAGGCGGTGGCGGCCTTCGTCGTGCTCGAGCCCGGGGCCGCCCTGGACCGCTCGGCGCTGCGGGCCTTCTGCAAGGAGCGCATGAACAAGGCGATGGTGCCCAAGTCGTTCACGGCCCTGGCCGAGATCCCGAGGTGCGCGGCGGGCAAGGTGCTGCGGCGGGAGCTGGGCAAGCCGTGATCTGGTCCCTGCTGATCTCCTGCTCCGGCGCGCCCGAGGACAGGCCCTCGGTCCTGTTGGTGGTGCTGGACACCGTCCGGTCCGACCACACCAGCCTGGGTGGGGCGCCCCCGGCGCGCACCCCCCAGCTGACGGCCATCGCCACGGCGGGCACGACCTGGACGCAAGTCACGGCCCCAGGCGCGTGGACCTGGCCGAGCCACGCCTCGCTCTTCACCGGCGAGGCGCCTTGGGTCCACGGCGCGCACGGCGCCAGCCGCGAGGAGGGCATGACGCTGAAGGACACACTGCGGGTCACGCCGCTGCGCGAGGACCTGCCCACGCTGGCCGAGCGCTTCGCGGAGGCCGGATACCGGACCGAGGCGCTGGTCGCCAACCGCCTGCTCAGCAGGCCGCTGGGCCTGACCCGCGGCTTTGATCGGGTGGAGCACGCCGGCGCCGACGAAGAGGTGGTGCGCCAGGCCATCGAGCGCATGCCGGGCGAGCAGCCGCTGCTGATGTTCGTGAACCTGATGGGCGCGCACTCCCCCTACTGCCCCAGCGACCTGGGCCCCGTCCGAGCCGAGCACGTCGGCGCGCAGGCCTGGACCGAGCCCTACCGCAGCGGGCCCTGCCTGAGCTTCTTCACGACCCAGCCCTCTGGCGTCGAGGAGTACATGGCCGGCCGGCTGGAGATCCCGGCGCAGGGACTGCAGCTGCTGGACGGGCTGTACTCGGGCGAGATCCTGGAGGTGGACCGTCAGCTCAACCGGCTCCTCACGGCCTGGCAGCTGGAGCAGCCGGGCGGCGTCCTGGTCGTCACCTCGGACCACGGCGAGTACCTCGGCGAGCACGGGCTGCTCGAGCACTCGGGCAGCGTCTACAGCCAGCTCACCCACGTGCCGCTGGTCCTGGCCGGCCCAGGCGTGCCCGCGGGCGTCCGCGACGACACTCCGGTTCAGCTGCAGGACCTGTTCGGCACCATGCTCGAGCTGGCCGGCATCGAGCGCACCCCGCACAGCCTGGCTCGGCCCGGGTCCATGCCGGCCGACCGCGCGATCACCTCGGCGGCCTGGGTGCGTCCCCACCTGGCGGACTCGGTGGGCGGGCGCTTCGCTCAGCCGTGGCGCAGCCTGCGTCGAGGAGACGAGGCGGTGATCCTGGTCGGCGACGCCGTCGAGCTCTACGATCTGGCCGGCGACCCCGGCATGCTGGTGGACCGGGCTGCAGAGAGCCCCGAGCGCGCCCAGGAGCTGGGGGCCGAGGCCCGCGAGCTCATCCCGACCAAGGCGGCCGATGGCGGCCTGAAGGTCGACGCCGAGCTGATCCAGCAGCTCGAGGCGCTGGGCTACATCCAGTGATCAGCGCGCCTCGCTGGTCCCGACGGTGCGCTCCAGCGCCTTGCTGACCGCCAGCGCGTCCTGACCCTCCAGAGCCGCCTTCAGGTCCCGCTCGATGCGGCGCTGGGCGAAGGGCGCGGTGACCTCGTCGAGCTCCTTGCTGAGGTCCTGCACCGGCTTGCGGTCCCGACCGCCCATGGCGGCCTCGAGCTTGACCATGACGCCCTCGATGGCCTCGCGCTCTCCCGCGGCGAGCAGCTCGCCGTCGTTCTTCAGGGCCTTCTTGACCGTGGCGACGATCTGCTCGGCCTCGACCCGAGCCTCGATCAGCAGGCGCTCATCGACGTCGGTCTCGGCGTTGTCGATGGCGTCCTCGAGCATCTGCTCGACCTGCGCGTCGTCCAGACCGTAGCTGGGCTGCACGTCGATCTCGGCGTGGGTCTTGGTGTACTGCTCGGTGGCCGAGACCTGCAGGATGCCGTCGGCGTCGACCGTGAAGCTGACCTTCACGCGGGGCAGACCGGCGGGCATGTCCGGCAGGCCCTTGAGCTTGAAGCGGGCCAGGCTGCGGTTGTCCTTGGACAGCTCGCGCTCGCCCTGGACCACGTGCAGGTCCACGGCGGTCTGGCCGTCCACGTGCGTGGTGAAGGTCTCGCTGGCCTCGCAAGGGATGGGCGTGCAGCGCCAGATCAGGCGCTCGACCACGCCGCCCATGGTCTCGATGCCCAGGGACAAGGGCACGACGTCCATGAGCAGCATGTCGTCGGCCAGCTCGGACTGGCCGCTCAGGATGTCGGCCTGCATCGCGGCGCCCAGCGCGACCACCTGGTCGGGGTCCAGATCGCAGTAGGGCTCGGCCTCGAAGAGCTCGCCCACCATCTGACGGACCAGCGGCACGCGCGTCGAGCCCCCGACCAGCACCACGCCGTCCACGTCGCCGACCTCGAGCTCCGCGTCCTTCAGCGCCTGCTTGCAGCTGGCCAGCGTGCGCTCGACCAGGGGCCGGATGCGCTGCTCGAAGCGGCCGCGGGTGACGCCCTCGGCCTGGTCCGAGCTCGTCAGGGCGTGCTTGATGGCGATGGCGCGGTCCAGGGCGGAGCGCAGGTCCCCGCCGGAGGTGGAGCCCAGACCGAGCTCCTCGACCAGCTCGCGGTCGAAGTCGTCGCCGCCGAGGCGGGTGTCGCCCGCGGTGGAGAGCACCTGGAAGACGCCATCGGTGAGCTCCAGGATGCTGATGTCGAAGGTGCCGCCGCCCAGGTCGTAGACCGCGAACACCCCCTGCTTCTTCTCCTGCAGGCCGTAGGCGATGGCGGCCGCCGTCGGCTCGTTGAGCAGGCGCAGCACGTTCATGCCGGCCAGCTTGCCGGCGTCGCGGGTGGCCTGGCGCTGGGCGTCGTCGAAGTAGGCGGGCACGGTGATGACCACGCCGCCGGGGGTGGCCAGCAGGCAGTCTGCGGCACGCATGTAGAGCATGCGCAGCACCCAGGCGCTGGCCTCGACGGGGGTGACCTCCCGGCGCCCCTCGCCCCGTGGGTCCGCGCCCACGTCGAAGCGCACGACCTTGTCCCCGTCGGCCTCGGCGAGCTGGTAGGGCAGATCGCCCGCCACCGCCCGGGCCTCGGTCATGTTGCGGCCCATGAAGCGCTTGAAGCTGGTCAGCGTGGCTTGAGCGTTCTCGGCCGCCGACTCCAGCGCCTCGAGCCCGATGCGGGGCGTGTCGGTGCCCTCGACGAACTGCACCGCCGAGGGGGTCAGCGCGCTGCCCTCGTCGTCGAGCAGGCAGCGGGCGCGGCCGCCCATGACGACAGCGACCAGCGAGTTGGTCGTGCCCAGATCGATGCCGATGTTGGCCATGTTTCGTTATTCCGGAGGCTTGCAGAGGTTGGTCGCGTACTTCAGGCGGGACAGGCGCTCGGGGATCCGCTCGAGGCCCCCCTCGCCCGCCTCCCAGGCCGTGAACATCGCGGTGATCTCGTCTTCGAGCGCCTGCTGGAGCAGGGCCCCGCGCCGCTGGCGCTCCTCGTCGTCGCCCATCTGCAGCTCGAAGACCTCTTCGAGGAAGTCCTGGGAGACGCTCGGGGCGCCCTTGGAGGGCGGCCGGCTGCTGCCCGTCGCCAGGTACCAGGCCCTGGCCACGGGATCGCGGAGGACCTTGCGGGCCTCGTTCAGGTGCGCGGTCCACTGCAGCGCGAGGCGACGCTGGAGCGCGGTCTGGCCGGCGTAGCGGTCCGGGTGGGTGCCCCGGGTGCGCGCCCGCCAGGCCTTGTCGATGTCCTTGCGGTCCAGCGAGTAGCGACGCTCGAGCCCCAGGATGCCGAACAGATCGGGCTTGGGCGGAGGCGGCTGCAGCGAACCGCAGCTCACACAGCCCGGCCCGCCGACGGGCTCTTTGCAGGACCAACAGTGCATGGTGTCCGGGACGCTAGAGCGTGAAGCTCTCACCGCAGCTGCAGGAGGTGCCAGCCAGCGGGTTGTTGAACACGAAGCCCGTGCGCATGAGCGTCTTCTGGAAGTCCAGCTCCGTGCCGTTCAGGAACAGGTAGGACTTGCGGTCGACGGCGACGGTCACGGCGCCATCCTTGAACGTGAAGACCTTGTCCCGGTCCTCGGGCTTCTCGACGATGTCCAGGAAGTAGCTGAGCCCCGAGCAGCCACCGCCCCGGACGCCGACCCGCAGCACATGATCCGGCGTCTGCCGCATCTGCTTCAGCTTCTCGAAGCGCTCGACGGCGGCCTCGGAGATGGCGATGGCCATGGGGTACCTCTCAGGCCTGGTTGGCTGCGGCCTTGGCGGCCTGCTTGCGACGGTAGTCCGCCAGCGCCGCCTTGATAGCGTCTTCGGCCAACACGGAGCAGTGGATCTTCACCGGGGGCAGGGCCAGCTCCTGGGCGATGGCGCCGTTCTCGAGCTGCTCGGCGAACTCGACGCTCTTGCCCTTGACCATCTCGGTCACGAGCGAGGAGCTGGCGATGGCCGAGCCGCACCCGAAGGTCTTGAACTTGGCGTCCTCGATGATGCCGTCGTCGTTGATCAGAAGCTGGAGCTTCATCACGTCGCCGCAGGCCGGGGCCCCGACGAGGCCGGTGCCGACGTCGTCGGCGTTCTTGTCCATCGAGCCCATGTTGCGGGGGTTCTCGTAGTGGTCGAGGAGCTTGTCGCTGTAAGCCATGATCTTGGAATCCTTGAAAAAACGGGGAAGACTAGTGAGCAGCCCATTCGATGGACTTGATGTCGATGCCTTCCTGGACCATCTCCCAGAGAGGACTCATGTCCCGCAGCCAGCGCACCTTGTCCGTGACCAGGTCGATGACGTAGTCGACCTCCGCGTCCGTCGTGAAGCGTCCCAGCCCGAAGCGGATGCTGGTGTGGGCGAGCTCGACGTCGACGCCCAGGGCCCGCAGAACGTAGCTGGGCTCGAGGCTGGCCGAGGTGCAGGCGCTGCCCGAGGACACCGCGACGTCCTTGATGGCCATCATCATCGCCTCGCCCTCGACGTAGGCGAAGCTGATGTTCAGGTTGTTGGGCAGGCGCTGCTCCCAGCTGCCGTTCAGGTAGAGCTCGGGCAGGTTCTCCTGAAGCCGGGCCCACATGCGGTCGCGCATCGCACGGATCCGGTCGACGCCGCCGCTCTCGAGCTCCTCCTTGGCCACCTGGGCTGCCATGCCCAGGCCCACGATCTGGTGCACCGCCAGGGTGCCGGAGCGCATGCCGCGCTCGTGACCGCCGCCGTGGATGATGGGCTCGATGCGCACCCTCGGCCGACCGCGGCGCACGTACAGGGCGCCGACGCCCTTGGGGCCGTACATCTTGTGGGCCGAGACGCTGACCATGTCGCAAGGAACGCTCTGCACGGAGAAGGGGATGCGCCCCAGGCCCTGCACAGCGTCGATGTGGAAGAGGATGCCGTGCTCGCGACAGATGGCGCCGATCTCGGCCACGGGCTCGATGACGCCGATCTCGTTGTTGGCGAGCATCACCGAGGCCAGCACCGTGTCGGGCCGGATGGCGGCTTGGAAGTCCTCGATCCTCACCCGACCCTGGTCATCGACCGGCAGGTAGGTGACCTCGAAGCCCTCCTTCTCGAGCTGGTGGCAGGAGTCGAGCACGGCCTTGTGCTCGATGGCCGTCGTGATGATGTGCTTGCCCTTCTTCTGGCTGAAGCGGGCGCCGCCGAGGATGGCGAGGTTGTCGGACTCGGTCGCGCCCGAGGTGAAGACGATCTCCTTGGGCGAGGCGCCCAGCAGATCGGCCACCTGCTCACGGCCCCGCTCGACGGCCTCGCGGGCGGCCCAGCCGAAGCTGTGGTTGCGCGAAGCGGCGTTGCCGAAGACACCCTGGAGGTAGGGCAGCATCGCGTCCAGCACGCGGGGGTCGACCTGGGTCGTCGCGTGGTTGTCCATGTAGATGGGCAGCTTGACGGTCATCGAGAGTCCTGGATCAGGAGGTGTGGACAGCCGAGACCATGGTCGGGGCGGGTCCGTCGTGATGGGGGGCGTCGCAGGCAGCGCAGGCCTGACGGGGGGTCAGGGGATCGCAGGTGCGGCAGCCGTTGAGGTAGTCGATGGAGGCTGCGAGATCGTGGCGAAGGGCGCTCAAGCGCGCGAGGCGGGCTTCGGTCTCGGCGAGCTTGTCCTGGTAGAAGGCGGAGAGCTGTGTCATCGCGGCCGGACCCTGATCGTGCTCACCGAGTCGAGCCATGAAGTCCTGGATCTCGGGCAGCGAGAAGCCGATCTCCTGGAGCCGCTCGATCCAGCGGATCCGAACGACGGCCTGCTCCGAGTACTGACGAAAGCCGCCCGCGGTCCGAGAGCTCGGCCGCAGCAGCCCCAGCTCCTCGTAGAAGTGCAGGGTGCGAGCGGTCTTTCCGCTGAGCTGTGCGAGCTGGCCAATGCGCATGTCGGGCGCCTCCACGTGAACTCTCACGTGCTCGTGAGGTTTACTCCCGGCCGCCGCCGGTGTCAAACCCTTACGTGCGCGTCAGGGTTGAAGTTGCGGAGGAGGCGCTACAAGGTCCGCAGCCAGAGATCCAGGAAGATCAGCGTCCACATCTCGGGGCCGTGCTCGGCCTCCCCCGCCGCGTGCTCCCGCGCCAATCGGCGGATCGTGTCCGCCTGGAACAGCCCATGGGGGTCCTCGCAGATCTGCTCGACGTGGTGCCAGAGGAAGCCCTCCCCCTCGCCCCGCAGCCAGCGGTTCATCGGGCTCGGCATGCCGCGCTTGGGGCGCCAGAGGATCTGCTCGGGCAACTGGTCCTCGAGCATCCGGGCCAGGGGCCACTTGCTCTGCCACTGCCCGCGTCGGCCATATAGGATAGGCGCGCATTCTGGGATG
>CALGIB010000834.1 GCA_937915955.1 uncultured Pseudomonadota bacterium | reverse complement strand
CTGCTGCTGCTGGTACACCTCGCGATGGCCCTGACCTGGGAGGGCATCTGGGCCCTGATCGGCCGCCTCTGGCGCGAGGCGCGCTGGGCGCGAGGCGTCCCCGCCCTGGCCGCGCTGGCGTTCTGGTTGGCCGCCCTGCCCAGCCCTCGACCGGAGCGCCTGGCCGAGGCCCGAGGCCAGACCCGAGGCCAGGCCCGAGACATCGTGCTCATCACGCTCGACACCTTTCGAGCCGACCTCTACCCGGACTACACGCCGACCCTGGTCGAGCTCTCCGAGCGGGGGCGGCGCTACACCCAGGCCGTCACCACCGCGCCGCTGACCGCCCCGGCGCACGCCTCGATGCTGAGCGGGCTCGAGGTGCGCGAGCACGGCCTGCTGGCCAACGGACGGCAGCTGAAGGTCGGCTCGGTGGTCGAGGACCTGCACGCCGCCGGCTACACCACCGGCGCCTTCCTCGGGGCCCAGGTGCTGGACCGCCACACCGGCCTGGGCGCGGGCTTCGACCACTACGACGACCGCTGGGGCCTGGTCCAGCGCATGGACTGGCACCCGCTGATCTCCTGGCTGGCCCTCGAGGGACGCGGCCACCAGCGCGCCGGCGTGAAGGTCATCGAGCGAGCCCTGTCCTGGCGCTCGGAGCAGCACGGGCCGACCTTCACCTGGATCCACCTCTACGACGCCCACGCCCCCTACGGCCAGCCGCTCGGGCACGGGCCGACGGCCGAGGAGATCGAGGGCGCCCGGGAGGCCGACCAGACCGCCCTGTCCCGACGGGACGGCATGCAGAGCCTGGTCGAGTTCCTGAACTCCGCGCGGCCCAACGAGCAGACCCTGCGCTACCGAGCCGGGGGCCGCTACGTCGATCACCTCGTCGGCACGGTGTTCGACGGACTCTCGGGCCAGGAGCTGGTGGTGGTCGTCGGCGACCACGGCGAGAGCCTGACCGAGCACGACTACGACTTCAACCACGGGCGCAGGCTCTACGAGCCCAGCCTGCACGTGCCACTGCTCGTGCTGCATCCGGAGCTCCAGGCCGAGACCGTCGAGGCGCTGGCCGGGGTGACCCAGGTGGCGGACTGGCTGCGCTGGGGCGCTGGAGTGGGGGAGCAGCCCTCCGCGCTGACGCAGCTGCGGGTCTACACCACCGGCCAGCAGGCCCACGGCACGGCCATCAGGCCCCGGGATCGCAGGCTCGAGCACACCCGGGCGGCCGCTCTGCGCCTGGACGGGGCCAAGCTGCTGCTGCACCCGGACCGCGCCTCGGGACAGTGGTTCGATCTGCGCGTGGACCCCTGGGAGCTGGACCCCCAGCCGGTGCCCGAGGTGCTGCTGGACGAGCTCGAGGAGCTCCGGGCGATGGTCTCGGACAAGCCGGCGGGGCTGGACGAGGAGCAGCGGCGGCGGCTCGAGGCGCTAGGGTATGTCGAGTAGGCTGGACTGTAGTTATTTCAGCTACTTGTCTGTCCGAGATCGTCCGTGAGAGCCCTCGCGGGTGTCAGGGCCGAGCGGCTCGTAGGCCGGGGGCAGTCCCCGCTCGGCGACCCACGCTGCCCAGCTCTCGACCATGGCGGGCTCCGCGTAGCGCCGGTCCATCAGACCGATCAGGGGCAGCCTCCTCTCGCCCAACAGATCGACCATCGTCGCGCAGAGCGCGTAGCTGCGGTCGTCTGCGTGGGCGGGGCCGCCCTGAAGCAGCGCCAGCACCTCAGCTCGCGTCGCGGCGTCCGCGCCCCATCCTCGAACCTCGGCGTCCAGGTCCGGTTGGGGGTAGAGCTGCAGCTGCACCCAGCTCGCCAGCCCCTCGTGCAGGCAGCCCCCGGGCGCCTCGGGCAGGACCCCGGAGCGAGCCACGAGCGCGTGCGTCAGCTCGTGGGCGAACACGGGCCTGGGGGCCGACCCCAGTGAGAACGCGGTGGCCACGTCCTGAACGGTCAGGCCCTCGGTCGAGGGCTCCTCAAGCTCGGCGTTCAGGCTGGTGGCGAAGCCCTGGAGCAGCCCAAGCCAGGCCCGACGCGAGGAGCTGACGACGAGCAGCGGGGGTGGCCCGGCCACCAGGGACGGCCAGCGCGAGGACAGCACGTCCCGGACCCGCTCGGCCAACTCCTCCAAGGCGACGAGGTCGAGCTGGGGGTCGTCGGTCAGCAGCTGCACCCGGTCGCTGCGCACCGCCCGAGGCGCGCCCTCGAGCCAGGCAGCCAGGTCGTGCAGATCCGGCGCGGGCGAGCCGGCCCGTCGCTGAAGCTCGATCTCGCCCAGGCGCAGCCGCGCGGGCTCACGCAGCCAGAGCTGCAGGGCCTCGACGTGGTCCCAGCGCGGCGGGAGCTTGCCCCCCCAGCGGAACCCACTCAGCGGCAGCTCGAGCTCGTTGACCCCCTCGACCAGCTCGACCTTGCGCCAGGCCCACCTGCTGCGGCCGCTGTGGAGCTGCACCTCGACCACCGCCGGCCCTTCGGCCTCGAGGACCAGCTGCAGGGTCTCGCCGTTGGACCAGTCTCGGCCGGCGAGCCCGACCCTCGCGGCCGAGTCCGCGGGGCCCTCGATCCAGCCCTCACGCAGCTCAGCCCCACCACGCACGCGCCAGCCGCCCGCCAGCCCGACCTCCTCCCGAGGCGCCGGCGCGCGCCCCCGCAGCGCCAGGCGATCGCCGGGGTCCAGCTCGACGGAAGGGAGGCCCTCCGCGGAGACCCGGAGCCCACCGCTCCCCTCGACCCCGATCCGATGGACCTGCTCGCCGACGCGCACGGGCACGGTAAAGCGCCCGGGGATGTCGGACTCCACCCCCAGGGTGACCGCCCCCGGCTCCCATACTGCTCGCAGCTGAACCTGGGGCAGGTGGCCAGCCTGCAGCCAGAACCGGAAGCTCGGCTCCAGCGGCTGACCCGAGAGCGCCTCGAGCGCCGCCAGGACCTGGGACCAGCCCAACCGCCCGCCAGCGTGCCGCCGAACCAGCTCGGCGGGGAGACGCTCGACGGCCTCCGAGCCCGCCTCCACCGCCAGGGTCGACAGCAGCGCATGGGGCGCGTGCACGTAGCAGCGACGGATCCGATCCGCCGTCCCGACGCTCTGGGTCGCGCTCAGCCGCGTGCTGCCGTCGCTGAGGACCCGACGCCATGCGTGCAGCTGCTCCTCGCAGGCGCCCGGGTAGACACGGTCCATGGCCAGGCACGCGCTGACCTCGGCCAGCGCCTCGATGGCGCAGTGGGCTTCAGCGTCCGCCGCGGCGACCTGGTGCCCAAACCAGGCATGTGCGAGCTCGTGGAAGGTGTAGGAGGTCGGCCAGCGCGGACTCGTCGCCCGCAGCTCGTCCATCGTGGCTCGACTCGCGAAGGGGCTGCCGCGCTGCACGAGGTGCTCGCCGGCCTGCCAGAAGACGCTGTCCAGCGTGATGGGGCCCTCGTAGAGCTGAACCCGCTCCCAGGGCACGGGGCCCAGGACCGACGCCAGCGCCTCGAGGGCCTGGCGGGCCTGCTCGAGCGAGGCGCTGTGATCCGCTCGGCTCCAGCTGTGATCCTGGAGAACAGGGACCGCACCCGAGGGCTCGAGCTCGGACATCGTCCAGCTCCCCAGCGCGAGCATGGGTCGCTCCGCGGACTCCTCGGAGCTGCCCTCCACCCAGCGGTGCCCGCTCTCGGTCCAGCTCTCCACCGAGGCCGTGGACAGCAGCGCCTGCAGATCACCCTCGAGCGGCACGCCGACCCGAAGCCGGTAGCTGGCCCGGCCCGTCGCGGTGCGGTTGGACAGCTGGGGGAGCGGCGCGACCAGGCCGGTGGTCGGCCCTCTCCTCACGCCCTCGGGCAGCGGGCGATTGAAGGGCACCCGCGCGCCGTAGTGCAGCTCCACCTCCACTCGCTCGCCGGCCTCGAGGGGCTGGCGCAGCACCACCAACAGCTCCTCCGAGCCCGACCGCTGCACCCAGACCGGGCGGCGCCCGGCCGAGACCGACTGGACCTCGAAGCTCCCGGCCGAGAGCCCGCGGGGAGCAGCGAAGAACAAGGCCTGAACGGCCTCCTGACCGCCCTCGACGAGCAGCCTGGCCTGGACGTCCAGCGCCAGCTCCCAGGCGGCGGGCAGGACCCGCACATCCAGCTCTGCGTGCACGACCTCGGGACCGGCTCCGGCTCCGGCGAGGCTCAGCATCGGATCGTGCTCCGAGGGGCTCCAGGCCCAGGCGACGAGCTGGTCCTGCTGCCCGAGCAGGTGCTGTGGATCCCGGATCAGCGTGAGCACTCCCACCGCACCCCCGGGCATCTCGACCTCGGCGAAGGCGAGCAGCGTCGGCGGTCCGGACACGACGCCGACCCCCTCGAGGCTGACCTCGAGCGCGACCTGGGCCGCTGCGCTCTGGACCACCTGGGCGCTGTCCCTCGGGATCCAAGCGGCTGGGAGCTCCTGGAGCGTGTCGGACAGCGGCGCTCCATCCAGTCGGGTCGGGGCCAGCGCCGGCGACTCGGCGCTCAGCAGCACCAGCCGCTTCATCGGGAGGCGCTCGAAGCCCTCGGACCCGAACATGGCCACGTCCTGTCGCAGGGCGAGCTGCTGGCCCAGGTCGTCGGCGTGCAGCTCCAGCCAGCCCTCGCCCTCGAACACCAGGCCCAGGGGCGTCTCGTCCGGCGAGGCGAGGACCGAGGCCCGACCCGACTCCAGGCCCAGAGTGGCCAGCTCCAGCTCGACGCGGCCCTCGGAGATGGCGCTCGAGGCCATAAGCAGCGCGCCGTCCTCGACCCCCGTGGCGTCCAGACGAGCCTGTACCTGCTCCGAGGGCGACGACAGGAGCCACGCCAGCGCGCCAGACAACGGGCTCATCGGTGCTCAGGCTGGGACGGCACGAGGGCAGCCTACCCGAGCGCCTCGCAAGCAGCGGGGGTGGAAGATCTGACCGACCGGGAGGCCGCCCAGACCACCAGGCAACGTCGGCCTCCCCGAGCGGCGCCGCTCCGGGACGGAGAGCCCCAAGCCGCGCAACGGCGGCGCGGCGCGGGCCGTGAACACCGCGAGCCAC
>CALGIB010000833.1 GCA_937915955.1 uncultured Pseudomonadota bacterium | reverse complement strand
CCACGCCGACCTGCTCGTCGTGGGCTTCGACGACGGCCCCATCGCCGGAGCGTCCTGGATCGCCCACCTGCGCGCCAGCCTTGGCCAGCTCCCCATCCTGGTGGTCTGCGCCGGCCTGGATCAGGTCGAGTCCGCCCTGTCCGAGGGCGCCACCGAGGTCCTGCGCCGCCCCCTCGGCACACGCCTGCTGGGCCGCCGCGTGTCCCAGGTGCTCGCCCGAGCGATGGAGCCGGACCCCAGCTCCACCCCCTCGGGGGCCCGGGATCTGCTGCCCCGCCTGGTCGAGGCCAGCCCCGACCCCATCGTGGCCGCCGACCTCAAAGGGCGGGTGCTGGTGTTCAGCCGCGCCGCCGAGGACGTGCTCGGCTACTCCGCCGAGGAGGTCCTGGGCGGCCAACTGCACGTCGGCGAGCTCTACGCGGACGAGGGCTCGTCCAGCCAGGTCCTCCAGGCCCTGCAGAGCAGCGAGGAGCGCGCCGTCCGCGGCCTCCGGGTGCGGCTGCGGACCCGCAAGGGAGAGTCCATCCCGGTCCGCCTCACCGCCAGCCTGGTGCACGACTTCTCCGGCCGACCGGTGGCCTCGGTGGGCGTCTTCCGTGACGAGCGCGAGCGCGAGCAGCTCAGCGAGCGCCTGCAGATCACCACCGACCAGCTCCTCCACAGCGAGCAGCGGGCCGCCTCACTGAGCGCCGTGGGCGCCACCGCCTTCGAGCTCAACCAACCCCTGACCGCGCTCTCCGGGATCCTCGAGATGCTGCTCCTCGACAACGACCAGCCGCTCGCTACGCGAGAGCGCCTGGACCGCGCCATGGAGCAGGTCGCCCGGGTCACCGAGCTCACCCGGGAGCTGGGCCGCCTGACCGGACGCCAGCGCCTGCCCGAGCACGACATCCTGGCTGCGGAGGAGCCATGAAGCGCATCGCCGCGCTGACCAGCGGAGGAGACGCGCCGGGGATGAACGCGGCCCTGCACGCGATCGTCAAGCTCGCCGCGCGCCAGGGCATCGAGACCCTGGGCGTCGAGAACGGCTACGACGGCCTGATCGAGGGCCGAGGTCACCTGCTCGGGCTGCGCGAGGTCGACCCCATCGGCGGCTGGGGCGGCACCATGCTGGGCTCGGCCCGGAGCCGCGCGTTCCGCACCCCCGAGGGACGCGCGCAGGCAGCCAGGGCCCTGAAGGGCTGCCTGGGCCTGGTCGTCATCGGTGGCAACGGCTCGCTCACGGGCGCCCACCTCCTCGCCCAGGAGCACGGCGTGAAGGTCATGGGCATCCCGGCCAGCATCGACAACGACATCGGCTGCACGGCCACCGCCATCGGCGTGGACACCGCGCTGAACACCATCGTCAGCGCCTGCGACCGCATCAGCGACACCGCGCGGGCCCACCGCCGCGTCTTCGTCGTAGAGGTCATGGGCCGTCAGTGCGGCTACCTGGCCATGGCCGGCGCCATCGCCTCAGGGGCGGACGCCTGCCTGTACCGCGAGCAGGGCAAGGACGAGGACCAGGTCGTCGCCGAGCTCAGCGCGATGATGCGGAGCTCGTTCTCGCCCGAGCGGGACAAGCGACGAGTCCTGGTCATCAAGGCCGAGGGGGTCACCACCCCGGCGCAGCGCATCGTCGATCGCCTGCAGGCCGTCGTCGACGAGGAGATCCCCGGTGTCACCGTGCGCGCCACCGTGCTGGGGCACCTCGTCCGGGGCGGGGCCCCCAGCTACCAGGACCGCATGGTCGCGGGTCGCCTCGCCGTGGGCGCCGTCAGCGGCCTGCTCGAGGGCGCGACGGACCAGATGGTGGGCTGGCAGCCCTGGGACTCCGACGGCCTGAAGACCCGCGATCCCAGCGTACAGCGCTTCCCCTTGAGCGCCGTGCTCGAGCGCACCGAGGCCCTGCTCGACGGCACGAGCGAGGTGACACAGCGCCGCGTCGCGCTGCTCGAGGCGCACGCTGGCGTGCTGTCTGTCTAACTACGGGGATCCAGCCCCGGGAGTCCGCCATGAAGGACCTGAGCAGCCCCTTCCAGAACATCGTGCTGATCTGCGGGAACACGCGGCCACCCGGCGCGCCCAAGCACAGCTGCGGCGACCACGGCGCCGAGGATCTCAAGCGCTGGCTCAAGCAGCAGCTCAAGGCCGAGGGCCTCTGGGGCACCCGGGTCCGCGTCAGCACGACCAGCTGCCTGGACGTCTGCCCCAAGGAGGGCGTCATCTGCAGCTTCGACCGCGGCCAGAGCCTGGTCCACCTCGACGCCGAGACCGAGCGGGAGCACGTGCTTCAGCGCATCCGCGAGCTCTGCGCTAGTCCGTGACCGTCTGCTCGAAGGTCAGCGTGCCCTCGACCTTCATCTCGCCGTACCAGCTCAGCTCGGTCTCGAAGCTGACCACGGCGCCGTCCCAGCTCGCGCCGCCGTCCAGCAGCTCCTCGCTGAAGCGACCGCCGTCCTCGTCGAAGCGGTAGACCTGCGCGACGCCGGCCTCGTCGTCCAGGACCAGGCCGCGCCAGTCCTCGGACGGCAGCGCGTGCGTGTCGTAGTCGCAGATCTTGACGTCCCCGACCGAGCCGACGAAGAAGTGATCGCAGAGCGGGCAAGCCTCGAGCAGGCCCTCGAGGTCACCGTCGTCCTCGACCGCCTCGCCCTGCTCCTCGACGTCGTCCTCGCAGTCGTAGCTGTCGCCCCAGGTGTCGTAGGTCCAGTGCATCAGGCCTTCGTAGCTGCTGAAGTCCGTCTGGGGCTCGGGCGGATCGCTGTCGACCGGAGGGGCGCTGTCGACGGCCGAGTCGTCCGTCGTCGCGATGGTGGTGGGCTGGCAGGCCAGCAGGATCAGGGCAGCGAGCACGACGTTCCTCCGGTTGAACTCCTATACCGCGGAGCAATCTCGCCCTGCGCGTTGACGAATCGTGAACTCGAGCATATCGTTGTTTTACGATGAAGGACACGAGCTGCTGCTCGGGGCCCAGCGCCCTGACCGACGAGACCCTGGCCAGGACCTGCAAGGCGCTGGGGCACCCGCTGCGGATTCGCATCCTGCGTCTCTTGATCCAGCGGCAGGAGTGCATCGTCGGCGACCTGGTCGAGGAGCTGCCCGTGGCCCAGTCCACCGTCAGCCAGCACCTCAAGGTGCTCAAGGACGCCGGTCTGGTCCTGGGCGAGATCGACGGGCCCCGCCGCTGCTACTGCGTGGACCGAAGCCGCCTGGCTCAGGTGCGCGAGCTGCTCGGAGAGCTCTGAGTTTGCGTCCAATTTATCGTAAATCGCCGATGTACTATAGAACAGGAGAACCCATGAAGAGCCGCGTCCACATAAGCCTGATGGTCACCGACATGGAGGCCGCCGTCGGCTTCTACAGCCGCCTGTTCGGCGCCGAAGCCAGCAAGCGTCGGCCCCGCTACGCGAACTTCAAGCTCGACAGCCCAGCCCTGCACCTGGCCCTGATCGAGGGCGGCAGCGACGCCAGCCCGCAGCGCCACTACGGCGTGGAGCTGTTCGAGGCCGAGCACCTCGCCGCGCTGCAGGCCAAGGCCGCCGAGGCGGGCCTGAAGCTGCGCATCGAGGAGCAGATCAGCTGCTGCTACGCCGTGGGTGACAAGTTCTGGGCCGAGGATCCCGACGGGAACTCCTGGGAGTTCTGGGTCCGCACAGACGACGAGGCGGACAGCCTGGCGCCGGTTCAGGCGGGCGAGCCCCAGAGCAGCTGCTGCCGCCCCGAGCCGAGCTGCTGCGGCTGATCGGCGGCGGCGGCTCGGCCGAAGGCCCGGAGGTCGACCGGCCACAGCGCGGGTTACCCGCAGCTCGTGCATCCGATCCTCTTCGAGCTCGGCCCCCTGCGACTCTCCGCCTACGGAGCGGGCGTCGGCGCCGGGCTGCTGCTGGCGATGTACCTCGCCTCGCGCTGGTCCCAGGGCCGCGAGGACTTCCCCAAGGACCTCTTCTGGACCATGGGCCTGATCGCGGTGGTCGGCGGCGTGGTCGGCGCTCGGCTGGAGTACGTGAGGGTCCACCTGCCTGAGTTCGTCGACGCCCCACTGCGGATCTTCGCGGTCCAGAACGGCGGGGTGGTCTTCCACGGCGGGCTCCTGCTGGCCCTGCTCGGCCTGGTCCTGTACCTGCGCTGGAAGAAGCTGCCGGCCCTGGCTGCGCTGGACTACGCCGCCCCCGCCGCCGCCTTCGCCCTGGGCCTCGCGCGCCTGGGCTGCTTCGGCGCGGGCTGCTGCTATGGCGGCCCCACCGATCTGCCCTGGGCGGTGACCTTCACCGACGAGATGGCCATCGCCCCCACGGGCGTCGCCCTGCACCCCACCCAGCTCTACGCCTCGATCTACGCCACCGCCCTGGGCGCCTTCCTGTACGGGAGGCTCCAGCGCAAGCGCTTCGACGGCGAGATCGTGCTGCTCTTCTTCACGGTCTACCCCGTGCTCCGCAGCATCAACGAGGTCCTGCGCTCGGACGACAAGGAGCGCGGCTGGTTCCTCGAGGACCTGCTCGGCCAGACCCTCAGCACCGCTCAGGGCATCAGCGTCCTGCTGGCTCTGGGGGCGCTGGTGGGATGGGTCGTGCTGCTGCGACGCGCCAGGGCGTCCACCCCTGGGCAGGCTGCCAGCTCCTGAGCGAGAGCTCCTCGCCGTCGCTGCGCAGCTGCACCGTGCCGACCTGGTCGGTGCGCAGGACGCGGACCCCCAGGTAGCGCTCGACCACCTCCTGGTGAGGGTGGCCGAAGCGGCTCTCGCGTCCGCAGGAGATGACCGCCAGCTGCGGCTGGAGCGCCCGCAGCAGCTCCACCGACGAGCTGGTCCGGCTGCCGTGGTGCGGGACCTTCAGGACCGTCACCGGCTCCAGCTGCGGCGCCAGCTCGGCCTCGGCCTTGTCCTCGATGTCCCCGGTGAACAGCAGGCTGTGGGCGCCGTGCTCCACGCGCAGGACCAGCGAGATCTCGTTGGCCTCGTCGCCGTGCTCGGCCACGAAGGCGGCCGAGGGGTGCAGCAGCTCCAGACCAGGGAGCGTGGGCCCGTCCCTCCCCACTCGATGAACGCCACGCTCCCCGGCAAGATCCCAGAGGCGCTGGAACTGCTCCTCGTCCTCGCGCGGCGGCCTCGGCACGCGCAGCACGTCCACCTCGAGCTCCTCGAGCACCGCCTCGATGCCCCCGCTGTGGTCCGGGTGAGGGTGGGTGATCAGCACCTCGTCCAGGCGCCGGATGCCTTGTCGACGCAGCCACAGGAGCAGGTCGCGCGAGGGCGGACCGCCGTCCACCAACACCCGGGCGCCGTCGAGTTCGATCAGCGCCGCGTCGCCCTGCCCGACGGCCAGGAAGGTGACCTGCAGCGGCCCCTCCGAGGCTTCGCCCGTGCTGATGAAGGTCGCGAGGGCCAGCACTCCAGCGAGCCGAGGGCGGCGGAGCAGCAGCACCGTGGACAACAGCAGGGCAGCGCCCAGGGGCCCGAGCGCCGGATGGAGAATGGGCGCGCGAGCCAGCACCTCGAGGCCTTCCAGGGCCAGGTCGGCCGCCCCGTCGGCCA
>CALGIB010000832.1 GCA_937915955.1 uncultured Pseudomonadota bacterium | reverse complement strand
GATCGTCAACGCCTGGCCCGAGGACTCCGCCAGCTCCGCCGCGATCCGCTCGGCCTGCTCGCGATCCTCGATCCCCTCGACGAGCACGAGGTACTCCCAGCCTGAGCCATGGCTGTAGCGCCGGACGACCCGCGCCTCCAGGTCAAGCCGAGCCGCCTGCTCCTGAACGGCCAGCGCTTCGCTGCGGGTACCGACGGTCCCCGACTCGAGGTAGTGCTCGGCGCCCGAGGCGAGAGCGACCAAGGCCAGCAGGCTCAGGGTGATGGCGCCACCTCCAGGGCGAGCACCCGGAGCTCCGGGTCGGCCTCGCGCGAAGCGAGAGCGGATAGCTCATCCCCCAGCCCGGAGCCATCTCGGCCCTGCCAGGCCTGCCAGGCTGCGCGACGAACGATCGGCTCCCCGTCCGTGAGCAAGGCCAGGAGCGCGGCGTCCACCTCGGCGCCTGGCTCGTCCGACAGCGCGCGGGCAGACCAGGCCCGGACCGCGGGCGCTGCGTCCTGGCAGCCGCTCAACGCTCGGCCCCGGGGGTCTGCGCCGTCGACCAGCGAGAAGCGATCCGCCACCTCGCCCCGACAGGACCGGGGCAAGGGGGGCTGCGCGTCCAACGCCAGCACCAGCTCCCGCCATGCATCCTGGGCCTGCTGCAGTCGCAGGACCTCCAGCGCCGCCATGCAGTAGAGCGCGTCCTGCCCATCCTGGAGGCGGGTGGCGCCGAAGAGCAGCGGAACCCCCCTGGCGTCCCCGCTCACGGCCAGCGCGCGAGCGGCGCTCTGCCGCCCCTCCAGCTCGCCGGTCGTGAGCACCTCCTCAAGGAAGGTCAGGTCCCGCTCACCCAGGTGCTCGAGGTCCATCACCGGCCCGCTGTCCTCGGGCTCGGCCTCCGGGGCTGGGCGTGGAGCCTCGGCCGGGGTGATCACGTGCTGGGCGATCAGCCCCGCGCCAGCCAGCAGCGCGGCGGTCAGCCCGAGCAGGATCAGCGGCCTGCCCTTCATGGCGTGAACGGCAAGCTGTCCGGCTCGACCGGGACGGGCATGAAGGTGAGCAGGAACAAGGCCACCGCGATCGCCGCGATCACCATCGCGCGAGGGGTGAGGCGCGTCTCGCCCGGCACACCGAGGTTGCGCCACGCGCCCGTGATCAGGAGCAGCGCCGCCCACACCAGCCAGCCGCTCCAGACGAGACCGCCCGCCAGAGCCAGCCCGAGGAGCACCTTCGAGGCACGCCTGGCCTGGTCGGGGATCACAGCCCCGAGGATGTGGCCGCCGTCCAGCTGGCCGATGGGGACCAGGTTGATCGCGGTGAGCAGGCAGCCCACCCAGCCCGCCATCGCGATAGGCGACAGCGTGTCGTAGCGGCCGGGCGCCTCGCCCATGATCAGCCAGCCGAGCAGGTCCATGACAGGCGGATTGTTGAAGATCAGCACCGCCACGTGGCCATCGGGCACAGGCGGCGACGCCCACTCGAGGAAGCTAGCGATCGGCCCCGAGCCGAGCACTCCCTCCATCGCCAAGGCCCACGCTGAGGGCTCGCCCACGAACACCTCCGGCGCAGGGATCTCGGGCGGCGGCCCCGTCTGAGGGAGGCCGATCGCGATGGCGGCGAACGCGACCACCGCGCCCGCGATGGGACCGGCCGCGCCCATCTCGAGCAGCGCCGTCCGACTCCTCGGCAAGGTCCGGAGCCGGATGACCGCCCCGAAGGTCCCGAAGGCGGCCGGGAACGGGATGAAGTAGGGCAAGGACAGACGGAAGCCGTGCCGGCGGGCCACGACGTAGTGCCCCATCTCATGGGCCAGCAGGATGCTCATCAAGGCACCCGAGAAGGTGCCCGCCGCCTTCGCGGTCTGCCAGTCTGCGAGCGGGTCGCCGCCCTCCCATACGTAGCCGTAGGTCAGGTAGACGCAGGCCAGCGTCGCGAGAAACAGCAGCACGCTCGTTCTACGCTCGCGACCGGACTCGGGCTTGGGTTCGCCGAGCTCGTCCTCAGTTGGTCTGGCGGATCGTGAGCTCGTAGACACCGGTGTCGCCGCCGCCGCTGACGACGATGATGTACTCGTAGCCACCGAGCACGGTGGTCGTGAGCAGGGCCTCCTCGCCGCTGGGCCCGCTGAGTCCACCGATGTTCAGGATCAGATCGCTGGAGGCGTCGTCGTCCTCATCGGTCTCGTCCTGATCCAGGTAGTCGGTGCTGTAGACGTCGTCGACGTCCAGCTCGCCGCCGGTGAGGTCGCACTGCTTGAGCACGACCTGCTCGAGGAAGCTGGTGGCCGCGACCTCGTCGGAGTCCGCGATGCCGTCCTGGTCCCAGTCGAGCGAACAGTCATAGGCGCCGTCGGCCTCGGGGCAGCCCCCGAAGTCGAGGTCCTCGCCAAAGGAGGTCGCCAGGAACTCCTGGTAGTAGACGTACTCGAGGACCCGGGAGGGGTAGGACCAGGAGAACTCGGCCGTCGAGCAGGTGCCCGAGTTGTAGTCGCCGACGGTCGGGCTGGGGACGGCCTCGGCCGGCGCGATCGCTACCCAGGGATCGAAGGGCGCGGCGCTGCCGTTGGTGTCCTCGAAGCGGCGGTCCAGCCAGATGGCCAGGTCGATGACCTCGCCCGTCGTGCGATCGGTCAGGTCCAGGGTCCACCGGTCCATGTCCGCGACGGCCGCCGAGCTGCTGTCCCCGTCGACCGAGAGCACCGAGGTGGTGACCGACTCCTTGATGTCGCCCACCGCGAAGATCGGAGAGCCGTCGTCGGGCAGGCCCGGCAGCCGGCTGGAGTTGCTGTCCAGGGGGGAGTAGACGTTGTCCACCGACCAGTCCTTGGCCCCGTCGTTCCAGCGGATGACGGTCCCGGCCACCTCGACCCCGTTGCCCTGCAGCTCGATCGTCGTGCTGTCATAGTCGAGGCCTGTGAGCCGAACGACCTCGGCGGCGTAGCCTCCGGCCTGGTAGCCGAAGTACGGGAAGCCCGACAGGAAGGTGTGGAAGTCGGGGCCGTCGGTGAGCACCCGCTTGGCCTCGACCTCGTTCGGGTCGAGGGTGGTGCCCCCCTCGTACCAGTAGTTCAGGCCCCGAACGGAGAACCCGCGCTGGTAGCCGTTGGCGCCGTAGTTCACGCCGGGCAGGGAGGTGGTAGGGGCCACGTCCGGTGCGCTGATGAACTCGGGCTCGGCGTAGGTGGGCCAGGAGGCCGAGTCGACGAGCTCCGCGCCGTCAGCGCCGGTGACGCCCGTGGTGAGCAGCGCGACCTGCCACTTCATGACCAGGTTGGCCA
This sequence comes from uncultured Pseudomonadota bacterium, assembly GCA_937915955.1. Classification (GTDB taxonomy): domain Bacteria; phylum Myxococcota_A; class UBA796; order UBA796; family CAJQPC01; genus JAAESX01. Next base: position 1,221 of record CALGIB010000832.1, on the reverse strand, counting down.
TCTCGCCGCCGGTCGCCGCCTCGATGTTGTCGACGCCGGTATCGGTCGTCTGGGTCAGCGAGGCCAGGAAGTCCGGGCCGTAGACGTCGGTCACCCAGCGGAGGAAGAGGTACTGCGCCCCCTTTGCCTCGGTGCTCACGATCGAGTCACCCTGGTAGTCGGTCAGGCTGAACAGGTAGGGGGCGTCGAGGTACTCCCAGGCGTCCCGGTGGTAGTACGAGCCGAAGCCGCAGAGGTCGGCCGCCATCGCGCCGAGGCCCTCGACCAACCAGTCCTCTTCCGGTCCGTTGGTCTCGTCGCCTGCGTCGATGACCCGGTAGTTGTACAGCACGAGCTTGATGTACGAGCGCGCGATCTCGGCCGCGAGTGCGACCGAGGTGTAGTCGTCCACGTCGACGACGTAGTCCGGGTTCGCGAACCCGTTCGGGTCGGGCGCGAAGACGTAGATGACCTCCTGGTAGTCCGAGCCAGGGTTGGTCGACTCGTCGAAGGCCAGAAGGTCGACGTCGGGGTCGGCGTAGGAGCCGATGACGTTGGCCCAGTCCGCCTCGTCGTCGGAGGAGCGCGGGAGGCTGTTCAGGACCGGCGTGATGACGACCGTGACCTGGCTGTCGCCGTTGATGTCGCTGACCTCGCCGAAGAGGTCCTCGATGTTCACGACCAGGTTGGTGTCGACGATGTCGGCCATCGTCTGGAGGTCACAGTTGTCGAAGCCGTAGGCGCCGCGGGGGTCGGCCTCGTCGATGATGCCGTTGCAGTCATAGTCCCAGTCGATGGCCTGGTCGCTGTCGACCCAGATCGTCACGTTCTCGCCGACGCCCCAGAGCTTCGCCGTGATGGTGTCGTAGCTGGAGTCGTTCTCGAGATCGTCGCGGACGTGGAACTCCGCGGTGGCGGAGCCGATGTCGGAGCTCTCGTAGGCAGGCGGGGGCGGAGGGCTGGCGACCACGCCGCGGGGCTGCCAGGCCCTCTTTCGAGCCTTGTCGCCGGCGGGCGCGCCGGGTCCCTCGGGCTCGGCCCCTCCCGAGGAGGTGGGCGTGTAGTGCAGCCGATAGCCGGCGTCGTCATCGGCCTCGTTCACGAGGACCAGGAAGAACTCCTGGTCACGGTTGGAGTCCCCGGAGACATCGGTCAGGTCGATCGAGGTCGACTCGGCGTCCGAGGCAAAGCCCGTGTAGTCGCCGGGGTCGTCGAGCGTGCCCGTCGGGATGTCGGTGTCCG
>CALGIB010000831.1 GCA_937915955.1 uncultured Pseudomonadota bacterium | reverse complement strand
GCCGCGCCAGGACTTCTTCGTGCTCCGGCGAGAGGACGCCTTCCACGTGCGCGAGACGCTGCTGAGGGTGGTGGACGTGAACCTCCGAGCCAAGGGCTACGACCCGCGGACGGACGTGCAGGTGCTCACCCCGATGCACAAGGGCCCGCTCGGCAGCCGGGCCTTGAACCTGGCGCTGCAGGACCTGCTCAACCCCCAGGGCCAGGAGCTGGTGCGCGGCGACAAGGTGCTGCGCGTGGGCGACCGCGTCATCCAGGTCCGCAACGACTACGACAACGACATCTTCAACGGCGACGTCGGCAGCGTCACGGGCGTCGAGGGCGGCTCGCTCACCGTGCAGTTCGACGGTCGCGAGGTCGCGCTGGTCGGCGAGCAGCTGGACCAGGTCGAGCTGGCCTACGCGATCAGCATCCACAAGAGCCAGGGCAGCGAGTACCCCGCGGTGGTCATCGCGCTGCACACCGGGCACCACGTGATGCTGCGCCGGAACCTGCTCTACACGGCCATGACCCGGGCCAGGACCTTCTGTTGCCTGGTCGGTCACCCCGCCGCTGTGCGTCGAGCCGTGCGGGAGCGGGGAGGGGAGCAGCGCTGGACGGGGCTGTGTGAGCGGCTGAGGGGCGGCTGAGCGGGCCTGGGTCTCGGCTCAAGCAAGCGCTTCCAGTTAGCTGTCGCCGATGGCGCGCTTCCTGACCGACGGCCGCATCGACCTCAAGTCGATGACCCTGGACGAACTCCAAGCCGAGCTCGTCGCGCTCGGCCACCCGCGCTTCCGGGCCAAGCAGGTCTACAAGTGGGTCTGGCAGCGCGGCGTGTCCGACTTCATGGACATGAGCAACATCGCCAAGGACGCTCGGACCCAGCTCGCCGAGCACTTCTCGATCGACTTCCTCGCCCCGGCCATGCGGCTCGACTCCGAGGACGGCACCACCAAGTACGTGTGGCAGGTCGCCGACGGCCACCACATCGAGTCGGTGCTCATCCCCGACCCGGGCATCGAGGGGCACAGCAAGCCGCGCATGACCCTGTGCATGTCCTCGCAGGTCGGCTGCGCCATGGCCTGCAGCTTCTGCCTGACCGGAGATCTGGGCCTGACTCGCAACCTGCGTCCGGCCGAGATCATCAACCAGGCGCTGCAGGTCCAGGCCAGCCTGCCCGAGGGCCAGCGCATCACCAACCTGGTCTTCATGGGCATGGGCGAGCCCCTGCACAACCTGAGCAACCTGCTGCGCGCGCTCGGCGTGCTCCTGGACGAGGACGGCCTCAACTTCAGCCACCGCAAGGTCACCGTCAGCACGGTGGGCCTGGTCCCCCAGATGCTCAAGCTGGCCTCGGTGACCCCCGTGAACCTGGCCGTCAGCCTCAACGCCACGACCGAGGAGACCCGCGCTCAGGTCATGCCGATCACGCGCCGCTACGGCCTCGAGGACCTGATGCGCGGCTGCCGCGAGTTCCCGCTGCCCCACGCCAAGCGGATCACCTTCGAGTACGTGATGATGCGCGGCTTCAACGACACCTGGGACGACGCCGCGCGGCTCGTCAAGCTGATGAGCGGGGTCAAGAGCAAGGTCAACCTGATCCCCTACAACGAGAACCCCCAGCGCGAGATCCTGCGCCCCTCGGACGAGCACGTGAAGGCCTTCCAGCACTTCCTGGTCAGCCGGGGCGTGCAGTGCAGCGTCCGCCGGACCCGCGGCATCGACGTGAGCGCCGCCTGCGGACAGCTCGGAAAGGCCACGCAGGGCCTGCGCATCGAAGAGGCGAACATCGAGGGACCGACGGTCTCCCTCGACGACGCACCGGCATAGAAGTACCCTTTACCCGTCAACACTTCGGAGACCCCCCATGAGCCGCATTGGTGTGATCGGAGGCAGCGGCCTCTACCAGATCGAGGGCCTGACCAACGTCCGCGAGCAGCGCGTCGAGACCCCCTACGGTGATCCCTCGGACGCGTTCATCCTGGGCGAGCTCGACGGCATCGAGATGGCCTTCCTGCCTCGGCATGGTCGCGGCCACGTGGTCAACCCGACCGAGGTGCCCTACCGCGCCAACATCTGGGGCATGAAGAAGCTCGGCGTGGACTGGATCGTGTCCGTCAGCGCCGTCGGCAGCCTCCAGGAAGAGATCGAGCCCGGCCACATGGTCGTCATCGATCAGTTCATCGATCGCACCAAGGGCGTTCGCCCGGTGACCTTCTACGAGAACGGCATCGTCGGCCACGTGCCCTTCGCCGACCCGGTCTGCTTGACGCTGAGGAGGTACATCCTCGAGGCCAGCCAGGAGTCCGGCGCGGTCACCCACGACGGCGGCATCTACGTGAACATGGAGGGCCCCCAGTTCTCCACGCGCGCCGAGAGCAACCTGTACCGCTCCTGGGGCGCCCGCGTCATCGGCATGACCAACCTGACCGAGGCCAAGCTCGCCCGCGAGGCGGAGATCTCCTACGCCACGCTCGCCATGTCCACGGACTACGACTGCTGGCACCCCCACCACGACGACGTGCGGGTCGAGGACATCATCAAGGTCCTCAACGCGAACGTGTCGATGGCAAAGGAGGTGATTCGCCGCGTCGCACCCAAGATCGCTGCACATCAGGGCCCGGTCCCCGTGGCAGGCTGCATGGCCTCCGCGGTGATGACGGACCACGACCGCATCCCCGCCAAGACCCGCGCCGCCGTGGACATCCTGGTCGGCAAGTACCTCTGAGCCCGGAGCCCCCATGCTCACCCTGATCGCCTTGCTCTCCACCGGCTGCGTCAGCGCCAAGGACACCGAGCGGAGCTTCGCTCGGATGGAGCTGGGGCAGGCCTACCTGCTCGAAGGCAACGTCGAGGGGGCGATCGTCGAGCTGCGCGACGCGGTGAAGACCGACCCGAAGAGCGCAGACGCCTGGGACAGCCTGGGCCTGGCCTACATGGCCCGGGGCGCCCACGAGGAGGCGGAGAAGGCCTTCAAGAAGGCCATCCGGGTGGACAAGGTCTACGCCGGCTACCGGCTGAACTACGCCTACCTGCTCCAGAAGCTGGGGCGCCGGGACGAGGCCGTCGTCCAGCTGCTGGTGGCCCGGGAGGACCTGACCTACCGCGAGCCGGCCAAGGTGCTCAACAACCTGGGCTGGGCCTATCTGCAGGGGGAGGAGACCGCGGCCGCCATCGCCGTGCTGGAGGAGGCGGTGCGGCGGCAGCCGAACTTCTGCGGCGCCCACTACAACCTGGGCGCCGCCTACGCCGAGGGCGACCACGTGCGCAAGGCGGTCGACCGCTTCGAGATCGTGCTGGAGATGTGCGACGACCAGTTCCCCGAGGCCGCCCTGAGCGCCGGCGTGCTGCTGATGGACGCCGGACACGTCGACGAGGGCGCCACCTACCTGCACCTCTGCCTCGAGCGCTGGCCGGACACCCCGGTGGCCGCCCGCTGCCGGGAAAAGCTGAAGGCCGAGGGCCTGCTCTGAGGGAGCTGTCGTGGATCCTCAGACCCTGAAGCGCACGGCCGTTGGTGCCGCCGCCATCGTGCTCATCGCGTTGCTGGCGCTGAAGGTCGCCTCGCGCCTGCTCGAGCCCGACGAGCTGGCTGAGCCGGGCGCTGAGCTGGTGGTCGAGCCGGCCTCGCCGGACGCGGGCGTGCGCATCCGCGCCCACGAGCCGGTGCGCGTCCACGTGCAGGTGGACGGGGAGACCAGCTTCCGGGGGACCCTCTGCAACGGGCAGGGGGACCACGGCTGCGGCTTCGACGTGCCCGCCGCGAAGGAGATCGCCGTCGAGCTGAGCGACCTCACCCGAGCCCAGGTGAGTTACAACGGGCGGCGCATCGAGCCCCTCGGGAACCTCAGCGCTCCTCGTCGACTCGTGTTCGTAGACGACGCGGATTAGCCTCTCAGCCGAGCGGAGGACGGCATGGCGGAGACCCTCGTCCATGCCCGCGTGGAGGCCATTCGCCGCCTCGCCAGGCGCCGGGCCGCTGGACCACTCCAGCGCGCGCTCGCGAAGTCCTCGCCCGAGGACATCGCCGAGGCCGTCGGCCACCTGACGTCGGCGAACACGCGCTTCGTGTTCAGCCAGCTCCAGGGGGACCAGGCCGGCGAGGTGCTGCTGACGGTGACCGAGGACGACTTCGACCTGGTCAGCAAGAACGTCTCCGACGAGCGCCTGATGGTGTGGCTCGACGAGATGGACCCGGACGATCAGGCCGACCTCATCGGTCGCCTGCCCGAGGACCGCCGCGAGAAGGTGCTCGAGGCGCTCGAGCCCGAGGAGCGCGAGCAGGCCGAAGGGCTGATGGCCTGGCCGGACGACAGCGCCGGCGGCATCATGAGCCCGGTGGCCTTCCGCCTCGGGGCCGACGTCACCTGCCGCGAGGCCATCCTGGCGCTGCAGGAGCAGGGCGACGTCGAGATGGTCTTCTACCTCTACGTCGAGAACGAGGCCGGCCAGCTCGTGGGCGTCACCTCGCTGCGTCAGCTGCTGCTGAACAGCCCGAACTCGACGCTCGAGGAGCTGATGATGCCGGACGTCATCAGCGTGAGCCCCGAGACCGACCAGGAAGAGGTCGCGGGCATCGCGGGCCGCTACGACCTGCTCGCCATCCCTGTCGTGGACGACACGAACAAGCTGCTCGGCATCGTGACCATCGACGACGTGCTCGACGTCATGCGCGAGGAAGCCGCCGAGGACATGCTGAAGATGGCGGGTGTGGGCGCCGAGCTCGACCCCGCCAGCAGCAACGCCTTCCGCGCGGCCCGCCAGCGCCTGCTCTGGCTGGTCGTCACCCTGGTCGGCGGGATCCTGCTCTCCGAGGTCATCGGGGGCTACCGCGCCACGCTCGAGGAGCAGGTGGTCCTGGCCGGCTTCATCCCGGTCATCATGGCGCTGGGCGGCGGCGTCGGGCTGCAGGCGGCCACCATCGCGGTGCGCAACCTGGCGACGGGGCACGTGGTGCTCGACAAGACCGCCTTCGTGCTGCTCTGGCGCGAGGCCCGGGTCGGCCTGATCATGGGCGTGGTCTTGTCCTCGGCGCTGCTGGCCTACAGCTGGCTGCGCTTCGACAACTCGATGCTGGCGGTGACCATCGGCTGCAGCATCCTCTCGGTGGTCATCGGCGCCGCTGTCATCGGCACCGCCATCCCGCTCGTGCTCGAGCGCATCGGCGCCGACCCCGCGGTGGC
>CALGIB010000830.1 GCA_937915955.1 uncultured Pseudomonadota bacterium | reverse complement strand
GGGCCCGAGGGTCCGCTGCTCTTCGACGACGGGGCAGACGTGGGCTTCCACAACGGCTGGGCCGTCATGGGCATGGCCAGCTGGGACCTGAACCGGGACGGCACGCTGGACCACTGCTTCAGCGACTTCGACAACCGGCTCAAGTGCATCCAGGGCGACGGCGCCGGCGGCTACTTCGTCGTCGATCCCGAGCTCGTGGTGGACGCCTCGGAGATCGAGCAGCCCGATGGGCTGCGCGCCGGGGCCGCGGAGCTGGACCTGCTCGAGGCCGCCGAAGAGCTCGGCCCGTTGGCGCCGGAGGTGACCTACCGAGGCTGGGTGCCCTGGGGGCTTGCGGTCGTGGACCTGGACGCCGACGGCTTCGAGGACGTGCTCGCGGTCGCCGGGGCCCCGCCCGAGTCGGGCAACACGCTGAGCTCCTCGATCAGCAGCCCCCAGCCCGACTGGCTGTGGGCCGGAGGGGACGAGGGCTTCCGGAGCGTGCTCGGAGCCTGGAACGACGAGGCCTGGGGCTACGGGCTGGTCCAGGCCGATCTGGACGGCGACGGCTACCGCGAGCTGATCAAGAGCCCGGACGCGGGCGCACCGCAGGTCTTCGAGAACCCCTGCGGCGAGCACGGCTGGCTCGAGGTGCAGGTGCTCGCCTTGGAGGGCCATCCGGCCTTCGGGGCGCAGGTCCGGGTGTCCGACGGCGATGCCAGCTGGATGCGCGAGGTGCAGGGCGTGCGCGCCCTGGGCCAGTCCCAGGCCGCCGTGCACTTAGGCCTGGGCGGGGCCGAGACGGTGGATCTCGAGGTGCGTTACCCGGACGGCCAGGTCGTCACCGCGACGGACCTGCCCGTGAACCGCCGAGTGACCGTCCACCACCCGTGATCCTCCTGATCCTGGCCTGTGTTCAGGCCGAGCCCGTCGAGCCGACCGAGGCCCACGCGCACCCCTCGGGCGAGCGCCACGGCGACACCCTGCAGGACCGCGCCGGGCGGGTGTTCGGCAGCGCCTCGGCCCCCCAGGACGCGCTGGCGCGCTTCGTCTCGGGCGACGAGCGGGCCCTGAGCGCCGAGCAGCAGGCC
>CALGIB010000829.1 GCA_937915955.1 uncultured Pseudomonadota bacterium | reverse complement strand
CCTCGACCCCGACCTGGTCGACAGCCAGCCAGCCGTCTCCGCGCGCATCCTCGACGAGGCCCTGCTGGTGCTCGGCGCCGTCCGCGACAGCCAGGTCCTGGACGTCGACGATCTCAGCGAGATCCACTTCGACCCCTCCTTGGGCTTCACGCTGCGCCTGCGCAACGCCACGGCCATCCACCTCGGCTTCCGTCAGCCCACCGAGTCGCTCCAGCGCCTCCAGCTGATGACCGAGCGTGGCCTGAACCTCGGCCAGCCCCACGAGATCGACCTCGATCTCGAAGGCCTGGCCGTGGTCAGTCCCCTCGTTCCGCCTTCCGGCGCCTCCTAGCGCCACCCGCCCCCCCTCCGCCCCTCGTCCGAGGGGTCCCTCCACAAAGCCCCTCCCGGAGCCTCCCATGAACATCGAGCTTCTCGATGCCGGCCTCTCGCCGGGCGCCAAGATCAAGGTGATCGGCGTCGGTGGCGGCGGCAACAACGCCGTCAACACCATGATCGCCAGTGACCTCCAGGGCGTCGAGTTCGTCGCCGTCAACACCGACGCGCAGGACCTGCGCCGCAGCCTCGCCACCCGCCGCTTCCAGGTCGGAGGCCAGCTGACCAAGGGCCTCGGCGCTGGCGCCAACCCAGAGGTGGGCCGTGAGTCCGCCCTCGAGGACCGTGACCGGCTCTCCGAGCTCGTCGTCGGCGCCGACATGGTCTTCGTGACCGCGGGCATGGGCGGTGGCACCGGCACCGGCGCCGCCCCCGTCATCGCCCAGCTGGCCAAGGAAGCCGGCGCGCTGACCGTGGCCGTCGTCACCCGTCCCTTCTGGTTCGAGGGCAAGAAGCGCCGTCGTCAGGCCGAGGAGGGCATCGAGTCGCTGAAGGGCGTGGTCGACACGCTCATCACGATCCCGAACCAGCGCCTCATCTCGATGGCCAACGATCGCACCACCATGAAGGAGGCCTTCAACCTGGCGGACCAGGTGCTGCTGCAGGCCGTCAAGGGTGTGTCCGACCTCATCAACTTCGAGGGCATCGTCAACGTCGACTTCGCCGACGTGCGGACGACGATGAACAACAAGGGCCTGGCCCTGATGGGCGTCGGCAGCGCCGTCGGCGAGCACAAGACGGTGGACGCCGCCCAGCGCGCCATCTCGAGCCCCCTGCTCGACGACGTCAGCATCTCGGGTGCGACCTCGGTCCTCATGAACATCACGGGCAACAGCAACCTGACGATGTACGAGATCAACGAGGCCTCGACGCTCATCCAGGAGGAGTGCCACGAGGACGTCAACCTGATCTGGGGTTGGGTCATCGATGACACGATGGAGGACGAGGCCCGCGTGACGGTCATCGCGACCGGCTTCGAGGAGGCGCGCCAGAGCGCGCTGCCCAGCGTCGAGCGTCGGGTCGCCGTCCAGGTCGCGGGCGCCCGCGGTCGTGGCAACACCCGCCCCAAGGTCCGGGAGCTGAACAGCGGCTTCGACCTCAAGCACGACGAGTACGACATCCCCACGTTCTACAAGAACCAGGACTAGTCGCTCCGCAGTGGAGGGAGGGTGACCTCCCCGGCCTCGTCCGGGGGGGGCGCTCTGCTCTGGGAGCTTGCCCGCCGGGCTCTCCCGGGCTGGACCGAGGGATACTGGAGCTCCGATCGATCGACAAGGAGCCGCGATGCTGACCCTCCCCGCAATCCGCCGCGCCGCGGTGACCCTCGCTCTGGGGCTGACCGTGAGCGGCACCGCCGACGCGCGTGAGCCCTACCTGGGCGAGATCATGTACTTCGCCGGAAACTTCTGCCCGCGGGGTTGGGCCAGCGCGGACGGTCAGATCCTGCCCATCAGCTCCTACTCGGCGCTGTTCAGCCTGCTCGGCACGAACTACGGCGGGGACGGGCGGACCACCTTCGCGCTGCCCGACCTGCGCGGCCGCGTGCTCGTGGGGCCTGGCGCCGGCCCGGGGCTCTCCGAACACCGGGTCGGACAGCAGGGAGGCTTCGAGAGCGTGACGCTCACCGTCGCTCAGCTGCCCGCGCACGAGGTCGCCGTCGTCCAGGCCGGCGAGAGCACCTCCGACGAGGGCGGCGCGGCGGCGGAGAGCGGGGAGGCCCGCAACACCTCCATCGGTGGCGGCCAGGCCCACACGAACATGCCGCCGTACGTCGCGATCCAGACCTGCATCGCCGTGGATGGGGTCTTCCCGTCGCGCAACTGAGGGCGCCGTCGCGGCACCTCGGGGAGAGCTGGCACGGAACTTTCGGGGACCCCGGATGGCTCCGGGGTCGGGCTCGCTCTACAAAGGCTGCACCACCACGGAGCACCCATGCTTTCCATCGCCCTCGCGTCGCTGCTGACCGCCCCCGCCTTCGCCGAAGAAGAGGAGCCCACCAGCGACAGTGAGCTCTCCGAGGCCGAGACCAGCTACTCCGGCGCGCAGATCCTGACCGGCGACCTCAACGTCACCTTCGAGGGCTACCGCGAGGACTACAGCCGCGGGAAGTACGAGCAGAAGGAGTACGCGTACTGGGCCGGCAACACCCTGTACATGGGCGCCGAGGACGAGTACGGCAACGGCGTCGACGCCATCGTCGAGTTCTTCTGGTTCGAGAGCAGCATCGATCGCGGCAGTGACTTCTACGTCGCCGTCATCAAGGCCCGCACGACCCCCAACGTCTTCGACAACTGGTACCTGATGGAGGACGACGAGGACGCCGTCCTCCAGGTGTCCGCGCAGACGAACATCGGCCGGGCCAACAACGCCTTCCGCTGGGACTGGTCGCTGCCCTTCGAGAACTACGGCATGGACAGCTACGGCCAGGTCACCATGAAGTCCTCCTACGGACTCGGTGGCAACTCCGAGGGCTCCGCGATGGCCGCCAAGAAGGTCACCGACGAGGAGACCGGCGCCACCGCCGAGGTCAGCGTCCAGACCAAGGGCTACGTCAACGCCGACTACTCGGTCAACACGGAGTACAGCGTCAACCTGTGGTCCTGGTACACCCGCGTCCGCGGCGAGCCCGGTGAGATGACCTGGGACGTCACGCTGGACAACAACACGAAGAAGGAAGAGAACGCCTACCACGAGTACTTCCTCGTGATGCAGGCCACCAAGGACGAGACCTTCATCATCGACGAGCTCACGGTCGGCGCTCACACCGACCAGTGGTGGTGGGGCATCTGGAACCAGTACGGCGTGACGGTCGAGGGCATCGAGCTCAACCGCCCGGACTGGGAGCCGGAAGAGGACGACACGGGAGACGCCTGGGACACGGGCGAGGAGGAGGGGACCGACGAGGACTCCGGCCTCGACCGCGACGATGACCTGGACGACGATCCCTCCCGCGGCGGCATCAACCCGCTCGTCGGCGACGGCAGCGAGGGCAGCGGCTGCTCCTCGGCCCCCGGCGCTGGCCTGGGCCTCGGTCTGGCGCTCCTGGGCGCGGCCCTGGTCGGTCGCCGCCGCCGCAGCTAGTCTCCGGGAACTGAGGGCCCCTCGGGGGCCTCCAAGACCTCGTACGCTCGAGCCCCTTCTGTCAGCCTCGTGGTGGGTGCTGACCGAAGGGGCTCGGCTCTGTCCGGCTCCGTCGGCGATCGGCATAAGCTGGCGGCATGTACCCCTTCGAGCGACGCCGGAGACTGGGCCTGGGTGGCATGGGCGAGGTCTGGCTCGGGGTGCACCAGCCCACGGGGCTGCACGTCGCCATCAAGTCGATCCTGAGTCAGCGGGCCTCGGATCCGCGCTTCCGGCGCGCCTTCTCGCGCGAGGTCGAGGCCGTGGCGGGGCTGGATCACCCGGGCATCGTCCTGGTCTTCGACCACGGCGTGAGCGACCGAGGGCCCTACCTCGTGATGGAGTACGCCAGCGGCGGTGCCCTGGACCAGCAGCCTGGGCCCGGCAGCTGGGAGGAGCTCCAGGGCACCCTGCTGCACCTGCTGGACGCGCTCGCCCACGCCCACGCGAGGGACCTGCTGCACCTGGATCTCAAGCCGGCCAACGTGCTGCTCTGCGGCCCGGAGGACCTCCGGCCCGGCCTGAAGCTGACCGACTTCGGGCTGGCCCGGGCTCGGGGAGACAGCCGCGTCAGCCGCTCGGGTACCCCTCAGTACATGCCGCCGGAGCAGATCCTCGGCGCCTGGCGGCAGCAGGGACCCTGGACGGATCTCTACGCCCTCTCGGCCATGGCGTGGGAGCTGGCCTCGGGTGAGCCGCCCTTCCTGGGCGAGGACCCTCGCGAGCAGCACCTGTCCAGCCCGCTGCCCCCACTTCGGCCCCGCATCCCGGTCCCCTCGGGGCTGGAGGCCTGGCTGGCCCGAGGTCTGGCCAAGCACCCTTCGGACCGCTTCTCCAGCGCCGCCTCGGCCGCCGCGGCCCTGGGGCAGCTGGGCCGAGCCGAGGGGAGCGCCCAGGAGCGTCGCTTCGGCCGACGTCGCAGCAGCACGACCTTCGTGCTCGGGACACTCCTGGACGAGCTCGACGAGCGCACCGTCCCGCTCCCGGCCGAGGACCTCCTGCCGGTGCCAGAGCGCTGGCGGCGTCCCCAGGAGCGGCTGGTCCACGGGATGCACGGCGCCGGCCTCGGCCTCTTCGGCGTTCGGACCGTGCCCTTCGTCGGG
>CALGIB010000828.1 GCA_937915955.1 uncultured Pseudomonadota bacterium | reverse complement strand
GCTGCCGTCGGGCAGCTCGACCGCGAAGCGCCCGGTCACCAGCAGCAGCGCGTGGCTGGCGGGCGTGCCCGGCTCGAACACCACCTCGCCGGCCTTGAACTGGACCTCTTCGGAGAGCTCGAGCAGGCGATCCAGCTCCTCCTTGGGGACCTTGTGCAGCGTGCGGAGTTTGTTGACGTCGTTGGCCATCATGGCCGGACCCTAACCCCTGCGTTCTCGGCGAGCGACCGCTAGTCTCCCCGGGCAGGGTAGAGGGGCAGGGACACAGGAGTCCGACATGCTTCTCGCCTTCTCGATGCTCGCCAGCCCCGCCCACGCCTTCTGCGGCACCTACGTCGGCCAGGCTGGCGCGGAGCTCTACAACAACGCCAGCCAGGTGGCCGTGGCCCGTCAGGGCAGCCGCACGACGCTGACCCTGGTCAACGACTACCAGGGCGACACCTCCGAGTTCGCGCTGGTGGTGCCCGTGCCCGAGGTCCTGGGGCCCGAGGACGTGCGCGTCCTGGACCAGGAGCTCCCCGCTCGCCTGGACGCCTACAGCGCGCCCAGGCTGGTCCGCTACGAGTGCGCGGACTTCCGCTGGGACAGCGGGGTCCTGGACGCCTCCAACGACACGGGCTCCAGTGGCGGGCCCGGCGGCGACGCGGACGACTCGGTGACGGTCGAGGCCAGCTTCAGCGCGGGTGAGTACGACATCGTCATCCTCAGCGCCCAGGAGAGCGGCGCGCTGCTGAGCTGGCTCGGGGGCAACGGCTACGCCGTCGGCGCCGAGGCCGAGGAGCTGCTCGGCGAGTACATCGACGGCGGCGCGAAGTTCTTCGCCGCCAAGGTGAACCTGGAGGCCGTGCCCGAGGGCGCCAGCTACCTGTCGCCGCTGCAGTTCGGCTACGACAGCGAGGTCTTCTCGCTGCCCATTCGTCTGGGGACGCTGAACGCCAGCGAGGACCAGGACCTCATCGTCTACACCCTCAGCGACGGTGGCCAGACGCACATCAGCAACTACCCCCAGGTCGACCAGGAGACCGACTGCATGGTCGATCTGGCCGAGTGGGACAGCCTGGGCGCCTTCGTCGACGACCGCTTCAGCGCGGCCCTGGCTTCGGCCGAGCGGCCTGGCTGGGTGCTCGAGTACGGCTGGACCCCCAGCAGCTGTGACCCCTGCTCGGGCGAGCCCCTCACCGACGACGAGCTGCACGAGCTGGGCTGGGTCGGCGAGACCGGCGAGGCCTACTTCAGCCGCCTGCACATGCGCTACCCCGCGGCGGACGTGGACCAGGACCTGGTCTTCTACGGCAGCAACCTCCAGGACGTCACGCAGCTCCGCTACATCGAGTACGACGCGGAGCTCGAGGACCGCTTCGCGAACTGCTTGACGGGCTGGGCCGGCGACCCGGGATCCTGCGAAGACCCGGGCCAGTCCGGCGACTCGGACGAGCCGGGTGACGACGGATGGGGCGAGCCCCTGAGCGAGGCCGAGCCGCGCTTCGGCTGCGCGGTGCCGCTCAGTCCGGCTCTTCCTGCAGCGCTGTTGGCGCTGGGGCTGCTGGTCCGTCGGCGACGGGACCTGAGCTCGTAGAGGTGCTGCCCGTGAGCACGTAGCGGGTCTTGGCCAGCATCCCGAGCAGGATCTCCAGCTCGCGCTGGGTGGGCTCGGCGCGGCTGAGCAGGCCCTGGAGGCTGACGGTCACCTGCTCGGGGTTGCGCCCGTTCAGGAAGGCCGTGTGGGCCAGCAGCTCGACGGTCTGGTCGATGGTCGCGCGCTGCATGGGCAGCGGGCCGGGACGGTCCTTGGGGCGGCCGCGCGGAGGCCGGCTGCGCCTGCTGGCCTCGTCGCGGGGCCGGAAGCCGCGGGCCCTGGCCTCGGTGAAGAGGGCGCCGCAGGTCAAGAGGACGGCCTGGGCCAGGTTCAGCGAGGGCTCGCCCGAGGTGGGGATGCGCAGCGCCGCCTCGCACCAGGTGAGCGCTTCGTTGTCCAGGCCGTGGTCCTCGCGGCCGAAGAGGATGGCCAGCGGGCCTCGCCGCTCGAAGGCCTGCACGGCCAGGGTCTCGGGATCCAGCGTCGGCCAGTCCCAGCGGCGATGCCGAGCGGTGGTGCCCACCGCCCAGGTGCAGTCCTCCACCGCCTCCTCGACGGTGGCGACGATGCGGCAGCCGTCCAGGATGGGCTTGCCCCCGGAGGCCATCCAGCGCGCGCGCTCCATGTCCAGCGCGGGCGGGTCGACGAGGACGAGGCGCTCGAGGCCCATGTTGGCCATCGCGCGGGCGACGGCCCCGACGTTGCCAGGCTGAAGCGGCTGCACGAGCACGATGACCAGGTCCTCGGCGAGGACCCGACCAGGGCGTCGAGGCACCGGTCTAGAAGCCGAGCCAGCTCATGAAGCGGGCCCACCAGCCCTTAGGCTCGGGCTTCTTCTCGGGCTTGGCGGGCAGGTCCTTCTTGGGCTGCTCGGCCTTGGCCGGGGTCTTGGCGTCGGCGCTGGGGGTCGTCGACTCCTCGGTCGGCGCAGGTGACTTGCCCTCGAGCTCGGCAGCCAGCGACGATGTGGGCATGGTCAGGGGGGTCGGCGGCGCGGCGGCCTTGGGCGGCGTGGGCGTCTTGGCCTTCTTGCGCGTCTTCTTCTTCTCGCCGGGCTTGCCGAGCTTCAGCGTCGACTCGACGGTCTGGCCCGTGGCCTTGTCGCGAGCGGTCAGCCCCAGGATGCCTTCCGAGTCGATGTGGAAGGTGACCTCGATCTGGACCTTGCCCCTGGGGGCCGGCCGGATTCCGGAGAACACGAAGGTGCCCAGGAGCTCGTTCTCCTCGACAAACTTGGACTCGCCCTGGTACAGCCGCAGCATGATGCTGCGCTGGTTCTCCTTGCTGGTGGTCAGCGTGCGGGTCTTGTAGTCCGGAAGCGGCTGGTTCTTCCGGAACAGCACGTGCATGGTGCCGTCGGTCTTGTTGATGCCGATGGGCATCGGCAGCACGTCCAGCAGGGTCAGGCCGTCGTCCGAGTGGCCGGCCAGGCTGTGCGCCATCATCGCGGCGCCGATGGCCACGGCCTCGTCCGGGTTGACGCCCTTGCTGGGGGGCTGACCCATGAACTCGGAGATCATGCGCAGCACGAGGGGCATGCGGCTCTGGCCCCCGACCAGCAGCATCTCGTCGACGTCCTTGGACGTGCACTCGGCCTCGCCGAAGATGCGCTTGCAGGTCTGCAGGGTGCGATCGACCAGCTCGAACGTCAGCTTCTCGAGGTGACCTCGGGTGAGGTCCATGTCGACGTCCAGCGGGCCGTCCTCGCCGTTGGCGATGTAGGGCACATGGATGCGCGTGGACTCGACCGTGGACAGCCGGATCTTGGCCTCCTCGGCGGCGTCCCGGATGCGCTGGATGGCGACTCGGTCCCAGGACAGGTCGACGCCGTGCTGCTCGAGGAAGGACTGCAGGATCATCTGCATGACCTTGTCGTCGAAGTCCACGCCGCCGAGGAAGGTGTCTCCTCCGGTGGCGACGACCTCGAAGATCCGGTCCTTGATGTCGATGATCGAGATGTCGAAGGTGCCGCCGCCCAGGTCGTACACGGCGACGCGGGCGGACAGGTTGCGGCCCAGGCCGTAGGCCAGGGCGGCCGCCGTCGGCTCGTTCAGCACGCGCAGGACCTTGAGGTTCGCGAGCGCGCCGGCGCTGCGGACGGCCTGTCGCTGCCGGTCGTTGAAGTAGGCCGGGACCGTGATGACCGCCTGGTCCACCTCAGCGCCCAGCGCCTCCTCGGCGACCTCTTTGATCTGGGCCAGGATCGCCGCCGAGATCTGCTCGAGCGTGAACACCTGGTCCTTGACCTTGACGAGGATGTCGGAGCTCTCGCCCTCGACCAGCTCGTAGGTGAAGACCTGGCGGACCTTGTCGATGGTCTTGCTGTGGAAGTTCCGCCCGATCAGGCGCTTGCTGGCCTGAACGGTGTTCTGCGGGTTCAGCTGAGCCTGCTTCTTCGCCTCGTGCCCGACCAGACGGTTGCCCTCGTCGTCGATCGCGAAGACCGACGGGATGGTCGTCTCGCCGCCCTTGTAGGTGATGAGACGTGGCTTGCCGTTCTCGAAGATGGCGGCGCACGAGTTCGTCGTGCCGAGATCGATGCCGATCGCCTTTCCCAAAGGAGCCTGCCTTCTGGTACAGATTTCGGCACGTTGCTACCACGCGCAGGCTCGACGCGTCAACGGGCCCCCCGGGGCCGTGGACGCCTCAGTAGACGAGCATGATCTTCCCGTCGGTGCGGGCGCAGGACTGCTCCAGTGCGGCGTGGAAATCCGCGAAGGGCCGCCGGCTCGTGATCATCGGCGCGACCTCGATGCGCGCGTGCTCCAGCAGGCGAATGACCTGGGGGAAGCATCCCATTCCGACGTGCCCCCGACTGCCGACGATGCTGGCAGCGCCGGTGACGAGCGCGTCCAGCATCACCGGGGCGCGCTCGCCGGTCCGGCCCAGGTAGACCATCTGCCCGCCGGGCGCGAAGCAGCGCTCGATCTCCGGCATGGTCTGGACCGCGGCGCCGGCCGCCTCGACCTGAAGGTCGGCGCCCCAGCCTCGCGTGGCCTCGAGGACGGCCTCGCTCGGCGTGACCCGACGGGGGTCGAAGGCGGCGTCGGCCCCGCAGAGGCGGGCCAGCTCGATGCGCTCGGGGCTGACGTCGAAGGCGGTGATTGTGGCGGCCCCGGCCGCCCGGGCCAGCGCGATGGCGCCCAGCCCGATGGGCCCCGCCCCGTAGACGACCACGTGGTCCCCGGGCCGCATGCCCCTGCCGGCCACGAAGATGCCGTTGAAGGGACAGGAGATCGGCTCGACCAGGGCGCCGAGCTCGAGGGCCGCCTGGGCGTCCCCGGTGCGCTCGGCCAGCGCGTTCAGCGACCAGCAGAAGCGCTCGTCCACGACGATGTACTCGGCGTAGGCGCCCGGCGCCGAGAAGCCGACCATCTCGAGGTGGGGGCACTGGTTGGGGTGCCCGGACCGGCAGGCTTCGCAGACCCCGCAGTTGAGCATGCCCTCGGCGGCCACCAGGTCCCCGACCTGCAGGCTGCGCACGCCGGGCCCCAGCGCGACGACCTCGCCCGCGTACTCGTGGCCGGGCACGACGGGCAGGCTGACCGGTCCCGAGAACAGGATGTAGCCCTGCGGATCGGTCTCGAGGCAGTGGGTGTCCGAGCCGCAGACCCCGCAGGCGCGCACGCGCACGACGACCTGTCCGTGGCCGGGGCTGGGATCCGCGAGCTGGGTCGAGGAGAAGCGGGGGTGACGCCAGACCTGGCTCCCCGTGGCCTTGCGCTCGGCCTCCTGGGTGGGCGAGAGGCTGAGCCCGGGGCGAGGGGACCAGTCGGCTTCGAGGAGGATGGCCTTCATTCGC
This sequence comes from uncultured Pseudomonadota bacterium, assembly GCA_937915955.1. Lineage (GTDB taxonomy): Bacteria > Myxococcota_A > UBA796 > UBA796 > CAJQPC01 > JAAESX01. Next base: position 377 of record CALGIB010000828.1, on the reverse strand, counting down.
GGAACGTAGCTGATCGCGGCCTCATGTCGCGCGCCTTGGCAGCCGATCAAGGGGTCGAAGGTGAGCGAGCTGCTCTGGAGGGAAGATGCACATCCATGACGACCTGATCGAGATCCCGGCCTCGGACCTGGAGTTCCTGGACGGGGGAATGCGCCACGAGATCGAGCTCCCCAACTGCCTGCTCTCCGAGGAGCCCTCTCTGCGCGGCTTCGGCGAGCACCAGGACGCTCTATGGGGGCCGGCCTTCGACCCCGTCCACCTGTTCCTTCGCGGGGCCGTGCCGGAGGCGCAGGTGGCGGGGGAGGAGCTCTGCGTCGCGGCCATCGTCAAGGCCCGGCACGACCTGGCCTTCTGGGCACCCATGGTGGAGTTGGGTG
>CALGIB010000827.1 GCA_937915955.1 uncultured Pseudomonadota bacterium | reverse complement strand
AGGCACCTTGAAGGCGCTGTCGTCGCTGAACGTGATGGCGATGCTGGAGAAGTCCAGGTCGACGCCGGCCTCGAGCAAGGCCTCGACCACACAACCCAGGAGGAGGCGACGAAAGAAGTTCCACATGCCCTGGGCTTAGCTGGGCGAGAAGAAGCTGGCTCCCCGCACGTCCTCGTCGATCCGCAGCGGCCGCTCCAGAGACGGGAAGGCCCGCTCGGCGCAGTCCTTTCGCGGGCACAGCCGGCAGCTCGTGCCGATGTCGACCAGGACGCGCGCCGAGTCCAGATCGACGCCGTCGGAGTAGACCAGTTCCTTGGCGTGCTGCACCTCGCAGCCCAGCCCGATGGCCTGCACGGGGTGGGGGGCGTGGAAGCCGCCGGCCCCCTTGCGCAGCGTGCGCGCGATGCAGAAGTAGACCTTGCCGTCCGGCATGCGCGAGAGCTGCCGCCGGATGCGGCCCGGCGTCATGAACGCGTGGAACACATTCCACTTGCTGCAGGCGCTGCCGAAGCGGGCGAAGGGGATGCCCGAGGCGGAGAAGCGCTTGCTGATGTTCCCGGCCAGGTCCACCCGGATGAAGTGGAAGGGCACTCCGGCTCGATCCCGGCGCCGCAGCGAGGTCAGGCGGTGGCAGACCTGCTCGAAGCTGGTCCGGAACCGATGCCCCAGCAGCTCGATGTCGTAGCGCTCGGCCTCGGCGGCCGCGAGGAAGGGTCCGTAGGGCATCAGCACCGCGCCGGCGAAGCAGTTGGCCAGGCTGACCCGGGCCAGGACCCGGGACTCCTCGCTCAGCAGCTGCCGAGACCCCTCCAGCTCCTCCTCGATCGCACCGTTGTAGGCGATGAGCGCCGTCTGGACGGCCAACTGGAAGTTTCGGGACCGCGGCGCCAGGGTCTCCGCCAGCCGAAGCTCTCCCCTCTCCCGATCGAAGCGACGCACCGCGCCGGCCATCTCGGCCGTCGTGCAGACCCGGACGCGCACCCCCTTGCGCGCCAGGAACTGGACCAGGCCCCGCTCCAGCCCCTCGTCCGGGATCCGCGCCTCGGCCCAGAGCCCCTCGGCGGCCCGCTCCAGCGCCTCGAAGTGGTTCAGCTTCGACTGGATGAACTCGGTGACCTCCTCGCTGGGGAGTCGCCCCCTCGGCCCCAGGTCCTGGCCGTCCGAGAGCTGCGCGGCCAGCGTGGCGCTGGCCTCCTCGGCCTCGCGCCACGCCCTGTACAGACCGACGCAGGCGCGGGCTAGCTCCGGGCTGCGCGAGGCGAGCTCCTTCAGGTCGCTGCTCGCGATGCTCCGCTCCTCGAAGAGCGGATCGCCGAAGGCCTCGAGCAGGTCGCGCTGCAGCCCGTCCTCGGCGTCCTGGGAGAACTCCTCGAGGTCCACGTCGAAGACCCGAGCCAGCTTGATGAGCACCTGGGCGGAGAGCGGCCGGCGGTCGTTCTCGATCAGGTTCAAGTAGCTGGTCGAGATGCCCAGTCGCTCGGCGAAGCGGGCCTGACTCAGGCTCTCGCGCCTACGGAGCGTGCGCACCTTTCCGCCCATACGAGCCACGGAGTCCTCCTGTCTGATTGACAACGTTGACCAGTTTACATCGTTGACAAGACCCTCGCCTCGACAGACGCACCAGGGCTGACATCAAGCCTGTTTCGGTCCCTTCCTCCGACCCGATCCGGGACGCAAGCTTCGGGTGCCCCCACTCTCCCGGAGTCGCTTGATGTCCCTCCCGCCCGAGCTCGACGTACAGATCCTGGGTCCCGAGGTGCCCGGGATCGACCGCGTCCTCACCGACGACGCGCTGAGCTTCCTGCAGGCCCTGACGCTGCGCTTCCGCCCTCGGATCCGAGCGCTGCTGATCGCGCGAAAGGAGCGTCAGAAGCTCTTTGATGAGGGAGCCCTCCCGGACTTCCTGCCGGAGACGGCGGGGCTGCGTCAGGGCGACTGGACGGTGGCTCCCCTGCCCCCGGATCTGCTGGATCAACGGGTCGAGATCACCGGCCCCGTGGACCGGAAGATGGTCATCAACGCGCTGAACAGCGGCGCCCGGGTCTTCATGGCGGACTTCGAGGACGCCACCTCCCCAACCTGGGGCACCCTGATCGACGGTCAGGCGAACCTGATCGACGCCATCCGACGTCAGATCGACTTCACACACCCCGACACGGGGAAGCGCTACGCGCTGCGGGAGCAGGTCGCTGCGCTGATGGTTCGGTCGCGCGGCCTGCACTTGCCCGAACCGAACCTCCACGTCGCGGGCGCTCCCGTGCCGGGCTGTGTCGTCGACTTCGGTGTCTACGTCTTCCACAACGCCCGCGAGCTGATGGCGCGCGGCAGCGGGCCCTACTTCTACCTGCCGAAGCTGGAGCACCACCTCGAGGCGCAGCTCTGGAACGACATCTTCGTCTTCGCCCAGGAGGCCCTGGGCATCCCGGGAGGCACCATCAAGGCGACGGTTCTGATCGAGACCCTGCCGGCCGCCTTCCAGATGGACGAGATCCTGCACGCGCTGAGGGAGCACAGCGCGGGCCTGAACTGCGGGCGCTGGGACTACATCTTCAGCCTCATCAAGACCCTGAGATCGCACAAGGGTCGCCTCCTTCCCGAGCGCGGCGAGATCGGCATGACTCAGCCCTGCATGCGGGCCTATACGCAGCTCGCGGTGAAGACCTGCCACCGGCGAGGCGTGCACGCGATCGGGGGCATGGCCGCCCAGATCCCCGACCGTCACGATCCGGTGGCCAACGAGCGGGCGCTGGCGGAGGTCCGGCAGGACAAGCAGCGCGAGGCCGCGGACGGCCACGACGGCACCTGGGTCGCCCACCCCGGGCTGGTCCCCATCGCGCTGGAGGCCATGGACTTCGAGGGCGACAACCAGCTCCACATCCTGCGCCAGGACGTCGAGATCGTTCGGGATCAGCTGCTCGAGCTGCCCACGGGCCGGCGCACGGAGGCGGGCCTGCGGCAGAACCTCAGCGTCGGCCTGCGCTACCTCGCCGCCTGGCTGGACGGCCTCGGCTGTGTCCCGCTGGACGGCCTGATGGAGGACGCCGCCACCGCCGAGATCAGCCGCGCGCAGCTCTGGCAGTGGGTCGAGCACCGCGCCCTGTTGGACGACGGCCGCCTCGTGGACGGCCCGCTGGTCCGCGCCCTGCTCGCCGAGGAGCTCGATGGGGCGCGCGGACGCGGCGTCCAGGCCTCGGACGAGGCCCTCGAGACGGCCGCCGGGCTGCTCCTGGAGCTGGTCCTCGCCGACGATCTCGCGCCCTTCCTGACTCTGTACGCCCTCCCCTACCTC
>CALGIB010000826.1 GCA_937915955.1 uncultured Pseudomonadota bacterium | reverse complement strand
CACCGTCCGGACCACCCCCCCCGCGAAGAAGACCAAGCGCTGATGCCCACCTCCAAAACAGCCAAGAGCGGCCGAACCACGATGACCGTGAAGACGCCGAGCCGGGCCGAGCTGGAGGCGATGGTCCGCCGCGCGATGGGGCCGGCGATTGAGGCGATGCGCCCAGTGGTCGAGGACTTCGACGACCAAGTGATCGTCCCTGAGTGGCCTCACGCGACCGGTGCGAGCGCTGGAGCCTGGGAACTCGTCACGGTCGTCGACGAAGGCCGCTTCATGGTCCGTGTCGGACTGAAGAACAGTAGTGGTTACGCGCAGTTCGTGAAGTCGGCCCGCTTCGGTCGAGAGCTGCGACGCGGTCAGTTCCGACACGTCCTGAGCAGCCTACGGGCCAGGTTCAAGGTCATCAAGAAGGACCTCCGCGGGCCTGTCCAGGCCGCGCTGGCAAAGAGCCTCAACGGGAGCCTCAATGGCTGACGTTGTCCTCGGTGCAGACCTCGACATGCGGGACGTCGCCAAGGCGTTTGGCACGATGCCCGACATGGCGGCGAAGGAGTCCAAGAAGGCGGCGGCGGAGGTCAGCAAGGCGTTCCGCGAGGCAAAGAAGGCCGCCAGGGACGCAGCAAGGGAGCAGGCAGCGGGAGCCAAGGCAGCGGCGGCAGCCCAGCGGGAGGCTGCCCGGGCTACCCGAGAGGCCGCTGCCGCGTCGAAGGCGCAGATGGACGCCTTCAAGGCCGGCGTCGCCACCTTCGCGGCCTTCGGAGCCGCAGCGGTAGGGGCGGCGAAGGCCGCGTTTGACCTGGCCAATGCGTCGAGCCAGATGGTCGACGAGTTCGCCCTGCTGACCGCATCTACAGGGCTCTCCACCGGGACCCTGCTGGCGATGGGGCAGGCCGCTGCGCGTAGCGGCGGGGACTTGAGCACAGCCACCACGGCGCTCAAGGGCTTCGTGGGGCTGGCCCAGGACGCGGCTACCGGCTCGGTGGAGGCGGCGGACAAGTTCGCCCGGCTCGGCGTCGCGGTGCAGAACAGCGACGGCACCCTCCGAGACATGGACCGGGTGCTGCCCGAGCTGCTGGATGCGATCAAGGCGCTGCCCTCGGAGACGGAGCGCGCAGCGGCTGCTGTAGACGTGTTCGGCTCTCGCGGCGCCTCGCTCGCTGCGGCCCTCGGCGATGGGTCGGTGGCCCTCGACGCGGCCCGCGCCGAGACCGCAGGCTTTGCCGCCGCCCTTGAGGACGCCAAGGAGTCCAGCGCCGCGATGGACGCCTCCATGGCCGCGCTCAACCTCCAGCTCGACACAGCGAAGGTCAAGCTGGGCAGTGAGCTGACCCCAGCCGTGACCGACGCGATCACGGTCTTCGGCTTCCTCGTCGAGAAGTCCGACGACCTGGAGGCCTCCCTGGGCTCCCTGAAGGGGGCGTTCGGGTCGCTGAAAGAGAGCGCTATCGTGGCTGCTGGGCCCCTGGGCTCTTTGGTCGCGTTGATCGAGTCGGCGGCGGCGACTCTCGGCATCGCAGCCGATGCCATCGAGGAGACCGAGGAGGCACAGAAGGCGGCCAACGAAGCCGTCCAAGACGCCGCCGAGGTCGGTGACCAGGCGGTCCGGATCGAGGAGAAGAGGACCACCTCTACAAAGAAGGCCACGGAGGCCAAGAAGGAGCAGGCGGCTGCCGAGCGCGAGGCCGAGGCCGTCGTCCGAGACCAGGCCGCTGCACTGGAGGCCATCGAGAAGGCCGCCCACAAGGCACAGCTGGCGCAGCTGGACGGCATCGACCAGGTCATCGCCAAGCGGGACGACGAGCTCGCCAAGATTGACGAGATGCTCGCCATGACCGACGGGAGCGCGGAGGCCTTTGCGGCAGCCGAGACGCTCCGCGCCGCGGCGAACCAGGAGGCCAACGATGCGATCCTCACCAGCACGCTGGAGACGAGCGAGCTGATCTTGGCCGACATCGAGTCCAACAAGGAGGCTCAGCTCGCTGCCGACGCCGCTACGATCGCCTCCGCAAAGGCGATGCGGGACGACCGCCTGGACGCCTTCTCAGCTGTTCTGGCCGCTTCTCAGAAAGTAGTGTCCGCTGTTGGGGACCTACAGAATCAGGAGCTACAGGCTCAGATCGACAACACGAAGAAAGGCTCCGCAGCGCGAAAGGAACTGCTCCTCAAGCAGTTCGAACAGGAGAAGGGACTTGCACTTGTCCACGCTGCGATCAACACGGCGATGGGTGTCACGGCAGCACTGGGAGCCGCCGCGCCCCCGGTGAACTTCGTGCTTGCCGGCCTCACGGCAGCCGCCGGCGCTATTACCATTGGCACGATCTCTTCTAAGCAGGCCCCGACCTTCCACACCGGTGGTACCCGGTTTGCCCCCGACGAGGTGTCGGCGACCGTCTTGCGTAACGAGTCTGTCCTGACCCGAACGGGGACGGCCTCGGCCGGAGGCCCGGAAGCGGTGAGGCGAATGAATAGAGGCGAAGCCCAGGCACCGGTCATGGTGCAGATGCGCTACAAGCATCGCGTGTTCAACACCTTCGTCGAAGACAACCTCCGGTTGTCCGGCAGCCCTCTGAGCAAGGCCATTGGCGGCGCCAGGGGGAGGCGGGGCATCAAGTGAGCGCCATCACCCGCAACCGGTTCCAGCTGCTGGGTGTTGTCGACCCGCGGCTTGTCACGTCCGATGCCATCTGGGCTGCGCAGTCCAGCTACACGCAGCAGGGCCCGCACCCGGGGAACGCCGTGCCGAGCGTGGCGACACCGCTGGTTCTGGAGACGAGCGGCGACCAGGCGGCTGGCGGGAGCCTGACGATCCAGTGCGTCCACCCCGGGAGTCCGGGCATCGAGTACAGCTCCGCAGAGCACGCCTGGAAGCAGACCGCCGACACCTTGTACAAGGGTCGGATCGGGCCGCACATGATCACGGGGTGGGAGTCCCTGTTCTGGACGGACGGAACGGCGACGACTGTCTACACCAAGGACCCCCACATGGTCGGCATCGCTGACGGCACGGTGGTCCAGGTGTACGAGTCACAGCTGAGCGCTGGCCTCGCCCCCTACGGCGTCCGGGCTCGAGTCCGGGCGACCAATGGTACCTGGGGTTCCCAGGTCAGCCTCAAGACCCAGGCGGCGGCGCCCGCCAACGTGTTCAGCCCCTGCCTCGTGGAGTTGCCCGACGGTACCTTGGTCTGCTACTACTGGCTCGATCTGGATCTG
>CALGIB010000825.1 GCA_937915955.1 uncultured Pseudomonadota bacterium | reverse complement strand
AGGACCACTCGTTGACGTACATGGACGTGCAGGTCCCGGTCGGCCGGTGCAGGTAGGTGAATCCGCCGCTACCCCCAGACGCCGCCGCGTAGCCGACCACCTCGAGGCCTCCGGCTTCGATGACCTTCAGACCGGGCCCGAAGGGGCCAGAGGGAGGAGGATCAGCACGTGTCGTCCGGGTTTCGAGGGCGGGGTCGGGGAACGAGTCCGGATGCCGCTCGGCGGAGCGGACGCAGTGCAGAGGTCATCCGCCGCAGGTCAGGGAGACCATCAGTTGGGTCGCTTCCTCGTCGGTCAGCACCCTGGACGCCCAGTCGATCTCTCCACCGCCGCCCTCGTCGACCGTGGCCTTGAAGCCGAGCCAGCCCATCCCCAGACCCTGGGCTGACCAGGACCAGGCCAGGCTGAGGTCGTCGTAGCCGGGCAGGTAGAGCAGGTTCACCATGTCCTCCTCGAAGCACAGGACCTGGCCCAAGGCGTCGCCTTCGGTGTAGGACTCGGAGCCGTCCAGATCCCCGTACGCGAAGGGAGACTCCATGGCGCCCTCGACCTCGGGCCCACCCCCGGGCCACGCGGTCACAAACATGTGGTCGTCGGGTGGGGGCCCGCTGATCGCAATATCGAACGTCTCTGCGAGCGCCTCGTCGTACAGGAGCGACGCGTCGAACCGCAAGGTGCCGACGTCTTCCGTGAACTCCACCGGGAACAGAGCGAGGCGCGCGTCGTTGACGTCGCCCGCGTAGGTGCCCGACAGCGTCACCTCGTCGTCTGGCACGAGGCTGACGGCCAGCGGGATGGCGTCGATGTCGCCGACCGTCGAGATGTCGCCGCCGGCGGAGGACGCGAGGACGTTCCAGCCGAGCTCGAGCCCGAGCGCCTCGAAGTCCCCTGGCAGCTCCCCGGAGATGTAGGCGGGCCATTCGCTCCCGACCCCCAGGTAGTACTCGCCCTCGGCGTGCTCCGCGTCCCCGTCGTCGACGAACAGGGCCGGGAGGTAGACGCTCATGTACGTGCCCGGGTGGCCGTCGGTCCACGGTCTTCGGAGCCGCCAACGCAACCTTTCGACTGGCCCGGTGACGGGAAGTAGACTGCTCGCGTGCTGCTCTTCCTGCTCGCCTGCCCCAGCGTCTCCGAGGCCCCGACGGGCCTCGAGCGCGTGGAGGAGCTGGGCGGCAAGCTGGTCATCTCGCGCAACACCCTGCTCACGGGCCTCTCGGGCCTGGAGCGGGTGGGGGACCGGCTCGAGATCAGCCAGAACAAGAGCCTGTCCCAGAGCGACGCCGAGGCCTTCGCGGCGGGCCTCGAGGTGGCAGGAGAGATCGAGGTCAGCGGCAACGCCGACTAGCGGTGCGGCTGGTCCTCGACCCACTCGCGCCAGGCTGCGTCCGTCCCCATCAGCCGGTCCCAGACCCCGAAGAAGCTGCCCAGGCAGCCCTTGGTCGCGTGCAGGTGGTGGAAGGCGTGGCGCGAGGCGATGGACGTGAACCCGTAGCCGCAGTGCGCCTCGTGGGTCTCCCAGATGCGCACGGCGATCCAGATCGCCATGACCTGCCAGGACACCCCCAGCAGCGCCGGGGCCGCGAAGAAGGCCACGACGTTGGCCAGGTCCTCGAGGGTGTGCGCGTAGGTGGCCATGTAGGGGCGCACGTGCCGGAACAGGTGGTGCTTGCGGTGGATCGGCCGGAACAGCAGCTTGTGGTGCAGGGCCCGGTGGCTCCAGTAGAACAGCGTGTCCTGGGCCAGGACGCAGACCGCCAGCTGCCAGGTGAGCGTGACCAGCCCCGGCCAGGCCGAGTCCAGCGAGCCGCCCATGATGGACCACAGCGGGTAGACCGCCGCCCCCAGGAACAAGGCGAAGCCCAGGTGCACGAAGATCTGGTTCAGCCGACCCTGGCGCGCCAGGTCCGCCGGGGGCTCCTTGCCTCCGTCGATGCGCCAGGCCGGGAAGCTCCCGCGGTGATGCAGCAGGGCGTAGGCGCCCCAGACCAGCAGGGTCACCACCGAGTGGACGCCGGTCATGCCGGCCACGAAAAGCGCGCCTTCGTCGAGGGTCATTCCACAGCCTAGCAGCAAGACCGGGTTCAGCGCCCGCGGCCGCTTCCCGAGGATGCATGGATATGCATTGCATGGTCATACATTCCGCCGTATATGCGCGGCCGTGAGCGACCGTGACCAGCGCCGGAATGCCATCAAGAGGCTGATCCACGAGCACCGGGTCAGCAGCCAGGACGAGCTCGTCAAGCTCCTGGCGGCCGAGAGCATCCACTGCACGCAGGCCACCCTGTCCCGGGACATGCGGGACATGGGCGTCATCCGCAGGAACACGCCCGCGGGCCCGGTCTACAAGGCGGACAAGAGCGCCGGTTACATCGAGGTCCTGCGCCGCGTGGTCGGCATGGAGATCCTCAACGTCCGCCACAACGGCACGCTCGTCGTCATCCGCACGCTCACCGGCCGGGCCGAGGGCGTGGCAGGCTTCCTCGACAACTGGGGCCACGACAACGTGCTCGGCACCGTCGCCGGAGACGACACCGTCTTCCTGGCACCCGTAGACACCACCCTGATCGACAAGCTCGTCGCGGACATCCAGGCCCTCGAAGTCCTGGCCGACGACCTGTGAGGCACACGATGAAGATCGTCACCGCGTACTCGGGAGGACTCGACACCTCCTGCATGATCCCCTGGCTGACCGAGAACTACGGCGGCGCCGAGATCCTGACCTTCACGGGCGATCTCGGACAGGACGAGGACCTCGAGGCCATCCGGAAGAAGGCTCTGGACACCGGGGCCGTGAAGGCCGTCGTCGAGGACCTGACGGACGAGTTTGTCGAGGACTACCTGATGCCCTCCCTGCACGCCTCGGCCGTGTACGAGGGCATGTACCCGATGCACACCGCCCTGGGCCGGCCCCTGCTGGCAAAGAAGCTGGTCGACGTCGCGCTGGCCGAGGGCGCGGACGCCATCAGCCACGGCTGCACGGGCAAGGGCAACGACCAGGTGCGCTTCGAGGTCGCCATCCGCAGCCTCGCGCCCCACCTCAAGATCATCGCGCCTCTGCGCGAGTGGGAGCTGCTGACCCGCGAGAGCGAGGTCGAGTACGCCGTCGCCCGCGGCATCCCGGTGCCGGTGACGCTGGAGAAGCCCTACTCCATCGACCAGAACATCTGGGGCTGCGCCATCGAGTGCGGCGAGATGGAGGATCTCTGGACCGAGCCCCCCGCGGACGCCTGGATCATGACCAAGGATCCCAGCCACGCCCCCAAGGGCAGCATCGAGATGATCCTGGGCTTCGAGCAGGGCACGCCGGTCAGCATCGACGGCCGCGTGATGACGGCCACGGCCATCATCAAGT
>CALGIB010000824.1 GCA_937915955.1 uncultured Pseudomonadota bacterium | reverse complement strand
GGCCCACATGGCCTTCTGCTGGGGCGGCAGGCGGTCCAGGAAGCGGAAGATGGGGTAGAGGCTGATGGGCCGACCGTTGGCCATCTCCGTGCCAGAGAGCGCCAGCCGGAGGGGGGGCTTTGACACGGCCGTCAGGTGGTTGAGCAGGTTCGCCGTCTGGCTCTGGGGGTTCACGAGGTATTCGTGAAACTCGTCCAGGATCACAGCCTGGGGCCGCAGCTCACCGAGCTGCGGCCCGAAGCGGGTGAACTGGCCCCAGCTGCCGACCACGAGCAGGGGCCGCTTCACCCAAGCCTCGCGGGCCGCTGGGGAGATCCAGACCGTGCCGTCGGGCCTGGCCTCGAAGCTGGACGCGAGCTCCGAGGGGAGCTGCTCGAGGATCGTGGCCTGGCGGCGCGCGACGGCCCCTGGATCCTTGAGGCGTCCGCGCTGGACCAGGCTCGAGAGGCGCAGCCCCGCGGTCAGGGCGTCGTCGATCTCCGAGCCCTCGAAGTGGGCGCCCTGCTTCAGGATGCAGACGCGGATGGGGACGCGAGACAGCCAGGACTGCGCGGTGAGGGCCCAGGTCTCGACCACGGAGCTCGGGCAGACGACCAGACCCGGGAAGGGGGTCGGGCCGTGCAGGTGACGCTCGAGCAGGGCCAGGATGGCGACGATCGTCTTGCCGAGCCCCATGTCGTCGCCCTGGATCGCGCGCCAGTCCCGCGCGGCCAGTAGGGCCAGCGCCTCCAGCTGGTGCGTCCAGGGGCGGTGACCCTCCGGCAGCTCCAGCCTGGCTCCGATCTTGCGGCCGTGCTCGGTGATCGCGGCGCGGGTCCTCGCGTAGCCCTCCCAGCGCTGGCCCAGGGACCTCGCGGCCGTCTTCGCCAGATCCACCGGAAGCCCCAAGGACGCACGGAGGCGCTCGAGGACGGCCAGCTCGTCGTGCAGCCCCAGGGCCGTCGCTACGCCGAGGGCGAGGCCCGTGCGCTGGGCCACCGTGTCCACGCGCAGGTCGACCTGGAGGTAGATCAGGCGCAAGCGGAGCTTCTGCGCGCGGACCTTGCGCTCCGGGTTCGGCTCTGTCCGGTAGCGACCAGCCAGGTAGAGCAGGGCGTAGAGCTCGACGGGCCTCATCGGCGTCGGCCCCGGGAGATCAGCGACGAGAGCCTCGCAGGCACCGAAGAGGCTGACCTGGAGAGACAGGAGCTCTTCAGTCGAGGGGCGGGCCGTCACTCGACATAGGGGTCGAAGACGCAGAGCTCCTGCCCCGAGGGCAGCCTGGAGCGCCCCTTCGGGGTGAGGATCACGACGTCGGAGCCGTCTGAGGAGACCTCGGTGATCTCATGGAAGCCGGGCCCGAGGCTCGGGAGGGTGTCCCGCGCGATCTGACCCACCCGCAGCTCGGAGGCGGCCACCTTCGAGAAGGGGCTTGTCCAGTTGTCGTCAGGCTCGGAGGCCTCGTAGAGGGTGGCGAAGTGGGCGCCGATCATGGGCACGTTCGGTCGCCCCTCCCGGGATCGGAGGGCCGACCAGCCCTCGCCATGAGGCTCGAGCAGCACGGAGTCCGGCCCCTCGACGATCGCGTCGTCTGTGACCGAGGTCGCGATCGCGATGCGCCGCACGAGCCACGGCTGCAGGTCGGCTCGCCGCAGAGAGCGGCTCAGGAAGCTCTGTCCGACCCGAACGATGTGCGCCACGACGCCGTTGTTCCACTCGAGCGCAGCCAGGCGGATGCCCAGGTGCTTGCGGTGCTTGGACACAGACAGACTCCCTTCAGGTGCCAGGCTCCTAACGGGGCAAGAATCTTGATGCAAGTTTTTGCTGCGGCAGCGGTCAAGCGTTAGGGCCGAGTCGTTCACTTGTCCGGAGCGCCCCCTTGTCCACGCCCCACCGCTGGCTTCGTCACGACGCCAACCCCGAGTCCCTCATGGAGCTCAAGGCCCGCATCGCTGACCG
>CALGIB010000823.1 GCA_937915955.1 uncultured Pseudomonadota bacterium | reverse complement strand
GAGGCCCTCGAGCTGCTGGACCGCGCGCTGTCCAAGCTCCAGTCGGAGCGGTCCGCGCCCAACCTCTTGTTCAAGGAGTTCCTCGGGGAGAGCCCGCTGGCCCTGCGCGAGCTCGGCTGCACCGAGATGGAGGGCGGCCACCGCATGGTGCTGGACCTCGACCCGACCTGGCGCACCTACGAGGACTACCTGGCCTCGCTGCGCTCGAAGTTCCGGGTCAAGGCCAGGCGCGCGGAGTCCATGTCCCAGGCGCTCGAGGTCCACGACCTCGGCCTCGAGGAGATCTGGCAGCACCAGGGCCGCATGCAGGAGCTGCTCGACCAGGTCTGCGCCAAGGCGGACTTCCAGCTCGGCTGCATCCAGATCGGCGCCCTGGCTCGACTCCGGTCCGCGCTGGACGACGAGATGGTGGTGCGCGGCTACTTCCTCGACGGCCGCCTGGTCGGCTTCCTCAGCGCCTTCGTCCTGGGAGAGACGCTCGATGCCCACCTGGTGGGCCTGGACTACGAGGTCAGCCGCGAGCACGGGGTCTACCCGCGCATGCTCGTCGACTTTCTGCGCATCGGCCTGGACCGCGGCCTGGAGCGCGTCGACTACGGCCGCACGGCCGAGGCCATCAAGGGCAGCCTGGGCGCGCGGCCCGTCTCGACCCGGGTCTACCTGCGTCACCGCAGCCTGTTCGTGAACCCGCTGCTCGGGCTGGTCGCCGAGGCCGTTAGCCCCGGCTTGCCCGAGCTCCCGTCGCCCTTCAAGGGCTGGGCCTCAAGGGCTGAGCCTCAAGGGCTGAGCCTCAAGGGCTGAGCCTCAGGGGCTGAGCCTCAGACGTCCCTCAGGCGCGGAGCCTGCGGCTCGTGGTGGGCGTACCAGTCGCGGATGGCCTGCCACGCCTCCTCGCCGGTGTCGACCAGCTTCAGCAGCGCCAGGTCGTCGGCGGACATCAGCCCGTGCTGCGCCAGCAGCTCCAGGTTGACCGTCGCCTTCCAGTGCTCGCGGCCGACCAGGATCACCGGGATGTGCGGCATCTTGCCCGTCTGGATCAGCGTCGTGACGTCCGAGAGCTCGTCCAGCGTGCCGTAGCCGCCAGGGAAGCCGACCATCGCCCGCGCCCGCATCATCATGTGCATCTTGCGCAGGCCGAAGTAGCGGAAGCGGAAGCAGAGCTCGGGGGTGACCCAGGGGTTCGGCGCCTGCTCGAAGGGCAGGTCGATGTTCAGGCCTACGCTGCGGGCGCCGGCCTCGTGCGCCCCTCGGTTGGCCGCCGCCATGATCCCGGGGCCGCCGCCCGTCATCACCGTCAGGCGCTGGCCGCCGTCGATGGGCTGGGTGCTGGCCAGGCGCGCGAAGTCCATGGCCTCTTGGTAGAAGCGCGCCAGGGTGGGGTGGTCCGGCTCGATGCGAGCCGAGCCGAAGACGACCACCGTGCCGTCCACGCCCTCGTCGCGCAGCACGAGGTCGGTCTTGGCGAACTCGAGCATCAGCCGGGTGGCCCGAAGCTCGTCCCTCTGCAGCAGCGCGGTGTCGTCGTCGGCCCGTCGGTAGCTGGGGTGGGCGAGCTGGGCGGAGCCGTCCAGCGGGGGAGGCGGCAGCGGAGTGAGCCGAGGGACGGCGCCCAGCTCGACGGTCTGGCCGTGGCGGACCACGCCGGCGGTCCAGCCCAGCTCGTCCTGGATCCGGGCGCGCAGCGCGTCGCTGGCCTCGGGGTCGCCGTGGTTGAGCAGGACGCGACCCGGCGCGCGCTCCATGCTGCCCAGCCACCGGATCAGCTCGCGCTGGTCGGCGTGGGCGGAGAGCGACTCGATGCGCTCGACCCGACAGCGGATGGGGACGCGCTGCCCGTGGACCTTGACCTCCTCGGCCCCCGACAGGATGGCGCTGCCTCGGGTCCCGGGCGCCTGGTAGCCCACGAAGAGCAGGGTGTTGTCGGGGTTCGGGGCCCAGCTTCGAAGGTGGTGCAGCACCCGCCCGCCGGCCAGCATTCCGCTGGCCGAGATGACGATGGCCGGCCCCATCAGGCCGTTGAGGCGCCGCGACTCCTCCTCGGTGCGGACCAGGGTGGCGCTGCGGCACATGGGTCCGATCTGCTCGAGGCCCAGCCGGTGAGCCCCGATGTGGCGCTGGTAGAGCTCGGTGGCGTCCACCGCCATCGGGCTGTTCAGGTAGGTCGGGATCTCGGGGATGCTCCCTCGCCGACGCAGCTCGCTCAGCGTCCAGAGCAGGCGCTGGGCCCGCCCGATCGCGAAGCTCGGCACCAGCAGGATGCCGCCCTTGGCGGCGGTCTCGCGCACCACCGAGGCCAGCTTCTCGAGCTGCTGCGCCTCGTCGGGGTGGGTGCGGTCGCCGTAGGTGGACTCCATCACGAGCAGGTCGGGGGCGTCGACCTGCACGGGGTCGCGCATCACGGGGTCGCCGAAGCGTCCCAGGTCGCCCGTGAACAGCAGGTGGCCGTCGGGGGTGTGCATCTCGACCATCGAGGCCCCCAGGATGTGACCCGCCTAACGGAAGCGCACGGTCA
>CALGIB010000822.1 GCA_937915955.1 uncultured Pseudomonadota bacterium | reverse complement strand
GCCGGGCACGCCCTGGTGGTCGTAGGTGTAGCCGCCGGTGCCCAGCGCCGAGGGGTCGTCGATCACGGTCCAGCCCTCGGGCAGCAGCCGGCGCCCGACGCGCGCGGTGGGGCGCTCCTCGGAGAGCTCCCCGAACATCCCGCGGCCGGTGGCCGGCGGGGGCGTGCCCACCAGCTCGGCGGCGGTGAGCTGGCGGAAGAGCTCGACGGCCGCGGCCTCCTCGAAGAGCACGGGCCCCAGGTACTCCTGGAGCACCGGGGCCTCCTGCAAGCCCAGCAGCCAGCGGGCCAGCTCGTGGGCCTCGGCCTCGAGCTCCTCGATCGGCGGCAGCTGGTCGGGGGAGTCGACCACCCACCAGCGCCCGTCGCGGAGGCGCGAGCCGTCGCTGTGCTTCAGCGTCGCCTCGACCCGGATCACCGTGAAGCCGGCGGGCTGCGCGAGGCGGCTGCCCTCGCTGTTGACGAGGATGCGGGTCCCGGCCCAGTCGCGGCCCACCGCCTGGGCGCTCTCCAGCTCGGGGTAGGAGGCCAGCACCGCCGAGAGCCGCTGCACGATCTCGCGCACAGCCTGGTCGTCCAGCGGCCGGGTCTGCATGTCCAGGTCGACCACCGGCTCCGCCGGCCACATGGCGGGAGGCCGGTCGTCCTTGGGGGGGTCCAGCTCGCCCGACTTGCGCGAGAGCTGCTCGACCGCGTGCTTGTAGGCCTCGTCGGTGGCCAGCCAGACCTCGCGCTGCAGCGCGATGAGGTCGTCCTCGATGGGCAGGCCCCGGACCAGCACGCCGTCGGCCTCGCCGAAGGACTGGAAGTCCCCGCTGTCGAAGCGCTCGTCGCCGGCCCGGACCTCGACCCGCAGCACCCGGTGGGGCGCCAGCTCGTCCTGGATCAGGTGCCCGGACTCGGCGAACGCGGTGCTGTAGCGCCCGTCCACCAGCTCGTAGCCGACCCACCAGGGCGGGCTGCCGTCGGGCAGCGTCAGCTCGGTGGTGGCGCGCTCCAGCTCGGCGGTGAGGGCCTCGATCCGCACGTCGCCGGCGAAGACCGAGGCGATCAGGACCAACATCACGAGTCACCTCCCGGGAGGGCGCCGGGCGCGGGCAGCAGCGGGGGCCGGTCGTTCGACTTCTCCTTGCGCTGGATCTCGACCTCCTGCACGAGCAGGCTGGGCGACACGGCGCTGACCGGGACCCAGCCGCTCTCGGCGCCGCAGACGCCGTTGAAGACCTGGGGGTCGTCCCCGGCGGCGAGGATGCGCGCGAAGGTGGTCAGCGGGGTGCCGATCAGGTCCCCGCCGCGGACCAGCTCGTCGGGCCGTCCGTCCGGATAGACCTTCCAGACGGCCACCGGGCGCACGTTGAAGCTGTTGGGCACCACGCGCCCGGTCAGCGTGAAGCCACCGGTGATGTCCTCGACGATCAGGCCGTAGGGCTTGCCCTGCTCCACCACCTGCTCCAGCAGCAGGCCGCGGAGCTGGTCGTGGGTGACCGTCGCGCTGGCCTCGACGATCAGGTTGCCCTGGCGCGCGACCACCGCGTTGCCCGGCTGGCGGCGACCGTGGCCGTTGCTGAGCGGCACGCTCTCGATGGGCATGCGGCTGGTGAGGAAGCCCTGCAGCACGCCGTCGGTGACCAGTTCGACGCGCCGGCTGGGCACGCCCTCGTCGTCGTAGGGGTAGCTGCCGTTGAGGTCGACGCCCGCGTAGGCGCGCAGGGTCGGGTCGTCGAAGACGTCCAGGAAGTCCGGCAGGATGGGCTCGCCGACCATGTCGGTGAACGTCTGCCCTTCGTCCTCGTCCTTCTGGCGGTGCCCCTCCATGCGGTGACCGAAGACCTCGTGGAAGAACACGCCGGCGGCGCGCCCCTCGAGCAGGGCGGGCCCGGTGTAGGGCTCGAGCAGAGGGGCCGCGCGCAGGTCCGACAGGCGCTGGGACGAGGCCTCGGCGCGCTCGAGCAGCTCCTCGAGGCCGGGCAGCCCGTCCAGGCTGGCGGCGTCGACGTAGTCGTAGACCTCCAGCTGCATGCCGTCGTCCGCCACGGCGGTGGCGTAGAGCGAGACCCGGTAGCGGGCTCGGGGGTGCTGGAGCAGGTGGCCCTCGCTGCTGGTGAACATCAGCAGCTGCTCCTCGGCGACGAGCTCCACGTGGCTGTCCACCACGTCGGGGTGGTCCAGGAAGACCCGGCTGACCTCGCGCGTGATCGCCTCCCAGGCCTGGGTGTCCAGCTCGGCGACGACCGGCGCCTGCACGTCCTGGACAGCCTCGCTCGGAGAGAAGTCCGCCGAGCGGTCGTCCCGCTCGACCTTCACGCTCTCGTTGCCCTTGACCTTGCTGAGGCGGCGCACGCCGCTCTGGTAGCGCTCGTCGATGGCCTTCCAGAGCAGCGCCTGGGTGACCCGGGGGTCGCCGTCCAGGGGCAGGCGGACCTGATCCCGCATCTCCTCCGAGAACCAGCTGGCGTCGCGGATCTTGTGGGTGTTGTCCAGCTCGGGGCTGCCCACCCGCACGTCCACGTCGGCGACCCGGTAGCGGTCGTCCCGGCTCGCTGCGAGCGCGCCGTTGCTGGAGACGATGCGGCGGCTGCGCGTCTCCACGATGCCCACCGAGAGGTGGTAGGGCGGCTCATCCTGCCCCGAGAGCGCGGCCATCGCGCGCTCGATCTCGGCCTGGGCAGCGCTCAGCGCGGGGTCGGGCCTGGGCTCGTCAGCGAGCAGGCCGGCGAGGAGTGCGAGCAGGATCAAGGTCGGCTCCCGGTGTGGTCGTCCATGGGGAGACGCCAGCGGCCTCGCCCCGGTTCACCCCTATCCGGAAACCTCGAGCTCCCGGAGCTCCCACGCGTCTTCGCGGAGCAGCTCGCCTGTGCCCTCGGCGGACCACTCGACGGACTCGGACATGGAGTCCGGGGTGCCCATGCGCCGCTCGAACCGCCGGGCGTCCGGGAAGCTGCCGCCGAGGACCTCGAGCGGGCCCCGCTCGAGCAGCTCGACCTCGACCATCCAGTCGACCTCGTAGCTCTGATCCCCCAGGGTGTAGACCCCCTCGCTCTGACCCTCCCAGCCGGAGCTGTCGTCCGAGGCCGCCCAGAGCAGCGCCTGATCCAGGACCAGGCTGCTGTCCTGATCGAAGACCTGATCCCCGTCCTCATCGTGGCGGCTCATCGTGAAGCCGCGCAGCCAGGTGCCCTGCGCGTCGCAGGTGTAGAAGTACCGAAAGCTGATCCGGTACACGTCGGTGGTCTCGTAGTCCGCCTCGAACTGATCCTCGACGACGAAGGCGCTGGCGCCGTCGAAGTCCTCGGGGCCCAGGGTGGAGGTGCTCCGCCAGCCGGCCTCGCCGAACTCACCGCCGGCCACGGGCTCGTAGGCGCGCGTCCACCCGCGGACGTCGACGGGGGCGAGGGGAGAGCAGATCGTGTCTGCGAAGGGGTCGGGATCGGCGCAGCCGAGCAGCAACAGGGCCAGCACGGCTTAGTAGCCGTCCACTTCCTCGTCTTCTTCCTCGTAGGTGTCCAGCGAGGCCTCGTCCATGCCGTCGTCGGACCACTTCAGGCCGAGCACGCGCTCGACGACGCGGGTGATGTCCTCGCCCGTGAGCTCCATCTCGTCGTTCTTGGCGAACTCGTACTCGAGCACGCCGATGAGCGGCTCCTCGAGCTCGGCCTCCTCCTCGATGTCGGCGAGGATGTTGTCGGCCTCCTCGAAGTCCGAGTCCTCGGCGGCCTGCCCCAGCAGGCGCACCACCGTGGCCGCCAACGTCACCGCGTTGGGGTCGTCGTTCTCCATCTCGAGGTAGTCATCGAGCGCGATGACGAGGAACTCGCGGAACTCGGTCGGCAGCTTCATAGGGACAATCCAGTTCTACCCGGGTCCGCCGTGGGATCCCGAACGGCCCTCTGCTTACATCCCCAGGCCGGTTGGCGCAAGCGGGAGACCGGCAGCCCAGCGTCATCGGCTCGGATAAGCAGGCCGGATGGTCGACTCCAAGCTCCTCGCCGCCCTCCCCAAGACCGACCTGCACGTGCACCTGGACGGCTCGCTTCGGCTGGGCACCCTGATCGAGCTCGCCGCGGAGCGCGGGGTGCAGCTGCCGTCCGAGACGCAGGAGGGCATGCGCGAGCTGGTCTTCAAGGATCGCTACGCCAACCTGGCCGAGTACCTGGCCGGCTTCGCCTACACCGGCGCGGTGATGCAGGACGCCGAGGCGCTGGCGCGCACCAGCTACGAGCTGGCCTGGGACAACATCGACGAGGGCGTGCGCTACATCGAGGTGCGCTTCGCGCCCCAGCTGCACATGCACCGCGGCTTCGGCTACGGGGACGTGCTCCGAGCCGTAGACCAGGGCCTGAAGCGCGCTCAGGCCGAGCACGAGGCCAGCGAGGCGGTGGCCGTCCGCGGCGAGCCGCCCTTCCGCTACGGGATCATCGTCTGCGCCCTGCGCATGTTCGACGAGCGCTTCAGCGCCTGGTACCGCCAGCTCTGCGAGGTGCTGCGGGAGACTCCGTCCAAGCAGGTCTACGCGACCGCAGCGCTGGAGCTGGCCCGGGCGGCCGTGCGCCTGCGCGACGAGGAGGGCATGCCGATCGTGGCCTTCGACCTGGCCGGGCACGAGGCGGGCTTCCCGGCCAAGCACTACTGGGAGGCCTTCCAGTACAGCCACGAGTACTTCCTGAAGCGGACGGTGCACGCGGGCGAGGCCTACGGCCCGGAGTCGATCTACTCAGCGATCGCCGAGCTGCACGCCGATCGGATCGGGCACGGCTACCACCTGTTCGACGCGGACAAGCTGGCGGACACCTCGATCCAGGATCCCGAGGGCTACTGCCAGGCGCTGGCGCAGTACATCGCGGACCGACGCATCACCATCGAGGTCTGCATCACCAGCAACCTGCAGACAAACCCCGAGATCGGGGACGTGAAGCGCCACGCCTTCAAGAAGATGCTGGACGCGCAGCTCTCGGCGACGCTGTGCACGGACAACCGGCTGGTGAGCCACACGACGGTGACCCGCGAGTACGAGCTGGCCCAGCAAGCCTTCGACATGACGCCCAAGCAGGTCCGCTCGACGATCATCTACGGCTTCAAGCGCAGCTTCTACCCGGGGGGCTACCGCGAGAAGCGGGCCTACGTCCGGGCCATCATCGACTACTACGACTCGGTGCTCGCCGCCGCAGGCTAACGGCGGCGCCGATCAGCGCTCGAGCTCGATGACCCGGCGATCCTTGGCGTCGAGCCGCTCGTGACAGTCACGGGTGAGCTCGATGCCGCGCTCGAACAGCTGCAGCGCCTCGTCCAGAGGCTGCTGCCCGGACTCGAGCCGCCGCACGACGGTCTCGAGCTCGCCCAGGAGCTGCTCGAAGTTCGGCTCCTCCGGGGTCTCGGGCATCACCGACCCTGGCTCGAGATGCGCTCGATGTTCGAGATCTTGAAGGTCCGAAGATCCTCGGTCTCGAGGTTCGTGGCCACCACGACCTGATCGCCGGTGGCGTTGAGCGCCAGGCGGCGGGGCTGCAGCTGGTACTTGACCCGCTCGCCGCCTTTCTTCAGGTACAGCACCTCGACCTTTCCGCCCGTGGCGATGGCCCGGTCCAGCGCCTCGCGAGCCTGCGCGCCGGTGACGCGCTCGGTCTCGAGCTTCTTCTTCTTGCGCTTGCGGCGGGCGGTGCCGCTGCCGGGCACGGGCTGCAGGTCCTCGGGCGGGGTGTCCGCCGCGTGGGCGCGGGCCAGCGGGTCCTCGGAGGCCTCGCGAGCCCAGGCCAGCAGCTCGTGCAGGCGCTGCCGCAGGGAGCCCTGCTGGGGGTCCCCGGGGTAGCTGGTGATGTCCTTGGCCGGGCAGAGATCCAGCTCGGACAGCAGCGTGTAGATCTCGGGCAGCTTGCTCCGATCCACCGCGTACATGCCCGGCACGAAGCGGTGCAGCAGGTAGGGGCGCAGCTCGCGGGCGGCCTCGACCTTGCGGATCCGGCTCTTGTGCACGGTCAGCAGCGTGCAGTCGTGGAACTCCACGTCCGAGTTGCGACCCATCCAGCCCTTGAGCGTCTGCTCGACGTTCTCGGGCAGGCCGATCTGCGAGTTCTCACGAAGGAAGTCCAGCACCCCGTCGCGGCGCCAGCCCTTCTCGATGGCCTGCTCGACCGTGACCTCGGTGATCTTGTAGGTGTTGGCCCGGTCGCAGCCCGTCAGCTCGGCGATCTCGCCGATGTAGAAGAGCAGCTTGGGGGCCAGGCCAGCGGGGGCCATGATCTCGAAGCTGGGGGTCAGGTAGAACTGGGTGAAGCCGTCGGTCTCGGGGGGCTCGAGCATGGCCAGGGCCCGAGGCGTGATGCGGTAGAACTTCTCCTGTCCCCACTCGCCCAGCTCGAGCATGCCGCAGTTGACCAGCGGCGCGAAGCTCCAGCTCTCCCGCTCGTGGCTGCGAGTCGCGGCGTACTCCTCCTTCTGGAAGCGCGCGCGCCAGTCGTCGCCCCGGCTCCAGCGGCGGTACAGCGCCTGCAGCGGTCGCTCGCCGACCCACTCGCCCTTGCCGCTGTGGATCGCCCACATCAGCCACTCGGCGTACTTGAAGCGGTGGTCGAGCGCCCGGAAGATCAGGTCGCGCTGGTCCTGGGGATCCAGCTGCAGCCACTCCTCGACGACCTCGCGGATCACGGCCAGGCGGTCGCCTCGGAGCTCGACCAGGCCGTGGGCGACCAGGAAGTCGATGTGGAAGTGGAACAGCTCACTGTCCGACTCCCAGAGCTGGGCGAAGAACTCGTCCATCTCCTGCTTGTTGGTCTTGAAGATCTCCTGCTGCTGGGTCAAGCGCGGCGGACGCTGGGCGATGTAGGTGCAGAGCGTGGTGATCGAGAAGTCCAGCGGAGGACAGAAGGGCCGGGGGTTGTTGACCCGGATCTCGTCGTCGGCGAAGGTGCTGACCTTCAGCTCCTCCTCGAGGGGCTCGAGCAGGAACTCGACCAGGGGTTCGGGCACCAGGTAGAAGAACTGCCCGTCCTGCTCGTTGCTGGCGAAGACCAGCCCGCGGTCGGCCAGGGCGATCAGGATCTTGGTCCACTCGCGCTCGTTGCCGCCCAGCGCGGTGTGCAGCTCGCGCAGGAGCTCCTCGCTGTGGGCCAGGCCGCCGCACTGGATCAGCACGGCCAGGGCCGAGCGCTCCTTGGTGTGCAGGCTCTTCACGAGGCTGGTGATGCGCTTGCCCTGGGCGATGGCGCGGACGGCCAGCTGGACCATGCGGCCGTGCTCGCCCACGCGGCCGGGCTGCCCGCCCAGCGACTTGTAGAGCGACCCGAGCAGCTTGTCGTCGAGCCGGTCGAAGTAGCTCTCGAGGTCCTCGAGCTCCTCGCGGGTCAGGCGACGACGTCGGTTCAGCCCCGGGATGGGGGCGGTGCGGCGGCCACGACGGCGACGACGGCGCGAGTTTCCCCGGTGAGCCAGCGCGTTCACGCCTGGGCCCTCCTTGGAGCTCTCGGCGCCCCCGTTGGCAGCGGCCGGAGCGCCAGCGGCGCCCTCGACTCCTTCACCCTTGCGACGACGGCGGCGACGCCTCTTGCGGCGGTTCGCCGCCCCCTGATCGACCTCTTCGGACATTCCCGAATCCTCCTGACTCTCCGCCCCTCAGCCCCTCTGGCTGGACACTCAGGCGGCGTCCTCGATGTAGTAGCGGTAGCCCTGCTCGGTGAGGAAGAGCTGGCGCTTCAGCGCGAACTCCTGCTCCTTCGTGTCTCGGGTCACCACGGTGTAGAAGTGTGCGCCGGCGTTCTTCTTCGACGGGCGCAGGATGCGGCCGAGCCGCTGGGCTTCTTCCTGCCGGGAGCCGAAGGTCCCGCTGACCTGGATGGCCACGTTGGCGTCCGGCAGGTCGATGGAGAAGTTCGCGACCTTGGACACGACCAACAGGTTGATCTCGCCCTCGCGGAACTGACGGAACAGCTCGACCCGCTTCAGGTGCGGGGTCTTACCGGTGATGAGCGGCGCCCGGAAGGCCCGGGAGATGTGGTGCAGCTGATCGACGTAGGTCCCGATGATCAGGATGTTGTCGTCGAGGTGCTTGGCCACCAGCTCTCGGATGGCGCCCATCTTGTTGGGGTTGGTCGAGGCGGACTTGAACTTGTCCTGCTCGCCCAGCTCCTCGTAGCGGACCGCGTCGTGCGGCCGGAAGGGCACCCGGACCTCGTGGCAGCTGGCTTCGGCGATGAAGCCGCCCCGCTCCAGCACCTGCCAGGGCAGGTCGTAGCGCTTGGGGCCCACCAGCGAGAAGACGTCGCCCTGGCGCCCGTCCTCGCGGATGAGCGTGGCGGTCAGGCCCAGGCGACGGCGGCCCTGGAGCTCGGCGGTGGCCCCGAAGACCGGGGCCGGCAGCAGGTGCACCTCGTCGTAGATGATCAGGCCCCAGTCCTCGTCCGAGAACACGTGCAGGTGCTCGAACTCGGCGTTCCTGGAGCGGCGATAGGTCAGGATCTGGTAGGTCGCGACCGTGACCGGCTTGATCTCCTTGCGGCTGCCCATGTAGGCGCCGACCTGGTCGGGGCGCAGCTCGGTCTTGTCGAGGATCTCGCTGACCCACTGCTCCACCGCGGCGGCGTTGGTCGCCAGGATGAGCACCTTGGTCTGCGCCAGGCGCATGGCCTCGAGCGCGACGATGGTCTTGCCGGCGCCGCAAGGCAGCACGACCACGCCGTGCCCGCCCGAGGGCCTGCCCTCCATCCACCAGCGGCTGGCGGCCTGCACCTGGTAGGGGCGCACGCCGAAGTCGCCGCCGCTCTTCTTCATCTTCGAGCGCAGCTGGATGGCCAGCGGCGCGCCGGGCACGAAGCCCGCGAGGTCCTCGATCGGCCAGCCCTCGGCCAGCATGCGCTGCTTGAAGATGCCGCGGTGACCCTGGGGGATGGCCCAGTGGCGCTTCCCGTCGGGGACCAGCAGCTCCTTGGCGACCGCCGTGTTGCTGGCGACCTTGGCCACGAAGGCCGTCGAGAACACCAGCCGGATCAGCTCGGCCGGGCGCTCGGGGTGCGGCACCAGCTGCACGAGGCCGTAGCGCTCGATCGTCTCGGTGACCGACTCGAGCACGTTCTTCGGGATGTCGAACTTGCTGAGATCCCGGAGGCCGTCCACGACCTCGTCGCGCGCCATCCCGCTGCTGGCAGCGTTCCAGAGGGACAGCGAGGTGATCCGGTAGGTGTGTAGATGTTCGGGAGACGCCTCCAGCTCGGCGAAGCGAGCGATGAAGTCACGCGCCGACTCATAGCGGGCGTGTCGCGTCTCCAGAAGGACCTTGCCGTCTCCCTGTACGATGACAGGGTTGTCAGGCCGAACGTGCATCGATCATGGGCACATCTGAGGTTCGAGGGGCCGACTCGGACTCCGTCCCAGAAGAGGACAGGCCGTAGGGCACTTTCGAGCTGGGTCGGTGGTCCGACCCTGTGATGAACCCCCGCGCGGGTACCGCAACGGAGGTGGCCTCGACGTTAGCCGGTGAGGACCGGTGTTGTCAAGTTCTGCGGCTTCGCCGAGCCTTTGTCGAGCCCCTCACCGCGGCGGTGATAGAACGGCGCCAGACCAGGAGACCTCCATGCACTTCACCATGCTGATGCTGTCGTGTACCGGCACCGACGACCCGGGCAACGAGCCGCCCACCGTCAACAGCGTGAGCACCACCCCGGCCCGGGTCTACGAGACCACCACGATCTCGGCCACCGCAGCGGCGGGTGACCCCGAGGGCCAGGACATCGAGCTGACCTTCACCTGGACCGTCAACGGCGCCGAGGTGCAGTCGGGCGTCCTGCAGACGCTCTCCGGCGCATACTTCGACAAGGGCGACACCGTCGTCGTCAGCGTGACCGCCACCGACGGCGAGGCGGAGTCGGGGGCGACCTCAAGCGCCGACATCCCCGTGCTGAACTCGGCCCCCAGCATCGAGGGCGCCCGCATCCTTCCCGAGGACGCCACCGGCGGCGACGACCTGAGCGTCGAGCTCGAGGGCGCCGCGGACGACGACGACGACGAGGTCTTCTA
>CALGIB010000821.1 GCA_937915955.1 uncultured Pseudomonadota bacterium | reverse complement strand
CCCGAGCTCTTCGTCGAGGTGGGGGTCATCGGCCTGCGGAACACGGCCGCCACGCTGGCCATCGGCCCCGGCGGCGTCCGGGCCAGCCTGGCGCTGCGCTTCGTCCTGGCGGCGGAGCGGGGAGAGCTGACGGCGGCCGTGCCCCCGCAGATCCTGGCCGACTTCTACCTGGCCAACACCTTCGCCGTGGCCGTCGGCTGGTCCACGAACCCGATCCTGCCGCTGGATCAGGCGCTCCAAGCGTCGGCTTTACTGTTCCTCAACGGCGCGCGCGCGGAACGCCCGATTTGATCTGTTAGCTTTTCACCATGCTCTGGATGACCCTCTCGATCGCGCTCGCCGCTGACTGCGGTGAAGACGCCCTGGCCCTCAACGGCGACTGCCTGCTCTCCGGCATGGATCTGCGCCCCGTCCTGACCCCCGGGATGGACCTGCACGGCGCCAACCTGACCGAGGCCAGGCTGGGCGGCATCGACCTGCAGGGCGTGGACCTGCGCGGCGCCGAGATGAGCCAGGTGGGGGCGCTCAAGGCGCGCCTCCGCGACGCCCACCTCCAGGGCGCGAACCTGAAGACGGCCTACCTGGTGCAGGCCGACCTCAGCGGCGCCAACCTGCACAAGGCCGTCCTGGCCAACGCCAACCTGCGCGAGGCCGACCTCAGCGGGGCGGACCTGACCCAGGCTCAGCTCGGCGGCGTCGACCTGACAGACGCCCTGATGCGCGAGGCCGACCTGACCGACGCCGACCTGTCCCGCTCGGTGGTGCTGCGCGGCGCCGACCTGCGCGAGGCGCGGCTGCGTCGCACCCGCCTCCAGGGAGCCGACCTGCGGAACGCGGACCTGCGCGGGGCCAGCCTCTACGGAGCCGACCTCAGCGAGGCGAACCTCAGCGGCGCCAACCTCTGCGGCGCCGACCTGCGGGGGGCCGTGCTGATGGACACCCAGCTCGAGGGCACCCGCAGCGACGAGCACACCCGCTGGCCCGAGGGCTTCGACGGGATGGTCTCCGAGTAGCCCCGAGGGGCTCAGGGCCCTGTCAGGTCCACCGGGACGGCCGGGCCCAGCCGCAGCTCCTCGCGCGACAGCAGCACCTTGTGCGCCAGCACCTCGACCCCGGCCGCCGCCGCCGCGCGTAGCTTGCGCCCATAGACCGGGTCCACGGCGTCCGCGGGCGAGACGACCTCGGCGTCCTCTCGGGAGAGCAGGAACAGCAGAACGCCGCGCTCGCCCTCGTCCACCCGCGCCCGCAGCTCGTCCAGGTGCTTGCTGGCTCGGGCGCTGACCGCGTCGGGGAAGCTGGCCCGCCTCGCCGCGTGCAGCAGGGTCACGCTCTTGACCTCGACCCAGGCGTCGGGCCCTGGACCCTCGGAGAGGTGCAGGTCGACGCGGCTGCCCTCGCCCATGCGCACCTCGCTGCGGACCAGGCCGAAGCCGGCCAGCTGAGGGACCCGCAGCGCGCCCTCCTTGGCGACCGTGTTGGGGCGCGCTGTGTTCACCAGGATGAGCACGCCTGCGGGCGTCTCGCTCAGCTCCCAGCTCCACTTCAGCTTGCGCTTGGGGCTGTCGTGGTGCGACAGCCAGACCGTCCAGCCGGGCTCCTGACAGCTGGTCATGCGGCCGGGGTTAGGGCAGTGGGCCACGACCTCGCGGCCGTCCTCGAGCCGAACGTCAGCGAGGAAGCGCTTGTAGCGTCGAAGCAGGGTGCCGCGGTGCAGCGGGGGCAGCTTCACCGACGCTCAGTAGACGCCGTCGGTGTGGTTGATCACCGAGAACACCTGACCTGCGTTCGCCGCAGCCGCCGGCGAGCCGAAGACCAGGTCACCCAGGCCGTCGTCGTCCAGGTCGCCCACCAGGGTCGTGAAGCCCAGGAGGTCGTCCGACTCGCGCCCGAAGAAGTTCACGTCGGAGTCGCTGTTGTCGTCGGCGAGGAAGCTGCCGCCGCTCAGCAGGTCGGCGCCGTACAAGATGTTGGCCTGCCCCATCACCGGGCCGTTGCCTTCCATGTAGAAGATGTTCGAGAAGTTCCGGTCCCCGGTCTGCACGGCCAGCAGGTCGACGACCCCGTCGCCGTCGATGTCGGACTGCCTCTCGGGCGTGTGCACCGAGGCGTAGTCCAGAGTGCCGTCGATGATCAGGAAGGCCAGATCCTCGGCCTTCACCAGGCTGTCGTCGGTGGGCAGGTCGTCGCCGTCGATGACCCAGATGCGGCCGCCGAGCTCGGTCGGGGCGCTGCCCTGGTGACCGAAGGCCGGCACGATGATCTCGTCGTAGCCGTCCTCGTCCATGTCCTCGATGAAGCCCATCTGGATGCCGACGCGGTCCGTCGCGCTGGCCCCACGGACCCAGGCCAGGTCCGCCACGTTCAGGCTGCCTCCGCCAAGGATCAGGTCGCCGGTGACCGGGATCACGGCGCCCTGGCCGCTGGTGTAGGCGCCCACGAGCAGGTCGCCCTGGCCGTCGCCGTCGAAGTCCATGCCGCCCAGGCTCTGTCCGCCGACGTCCGCGCCGCTGGGCCCGTCGATCTGGGCCAGCGCGTCCACGGACTTGAGCGTGCCGCCCGCGCCAGCCAGCGCCCCGCTGTAGACCACCACGTGGGTGGTCGCGTACCAGCCCAGGCCCGTGATGACCTCGCCGACGCCGTCCCCGTCCACGTCGGAGAGCCCGGTGACGTCAAAGCCGACGTAGGTGTCGCCGCTGAGCACCGCCAGGCGGTTGCTGGAGGTGAACTCGCCGCCCGCCGCGATGGCCGCGCCGCTGAAGACCAGGCCCGCGCCGCTGGCGTTGTAGACGGGGGCGCCGACCAGGATCTCGGGCTCGCCGTCGCCGTTGAGGTCGTCCACGACCTCCATGTCCATGCCCAGGTACTCGCCTACGGAGCCGTCGATCCTGGCGTACTGGATGTCGCCGGGCTTGCCCGTCTCGTCCGCGCTGATGATCAGCACGCGGCCCGAGTAGTCGTCGACGACGCCGTAGCCGGACATCGCGATCTCGGCGTAGCCGTCGCCGTCCCAGTCGGGCAGCAGGCCGCCGGCGTAGCCGATAGCGCCCTCGTTGTTGCCGGACTGGGGGGACCAGGCCGAGGAGCCGTCGGCCCAGCCCAGGTTGTCGATCTCGCCGTCGCAGTCTCGGTCCTGGCCGTCCCAGAGCTCACGGTTGCCGCCGGCCGTGAGCACGTCCAGGTCGTCGCAGTCCGTACCCACCGAGCCGTCGCCCTGGACGTGCTCGGAGCTGTCATCCCCGTCCCCGTCCTGGTCGTAGTCGCTGTCCAGGTAGCCGCTGCAGTTCTGGTCGGCGCCGTCGTACCAGATCTCCTCGGCGCCGGGGTTCACGTCCGCGTTGTGGTCGTCGCAGTCCGTGGCCTCGGCCTGGGGGTAGCCGACGTAGCCGTCGCCGTCGCAGTCGTTGCTGTCCTCGTCGCCGGCGCAGTCCTGGTCGATGCCGTCGTAGCAGACCTCCTCCGCGCCGGGGAAGATCGCGGGGTTGCCGTCGTTGCAGTCGTCGCCGCCCACCTTGTCGGAGTCATAGCCGTCGCCGTCGAAGTCGGTCAGGTCGCCGTCCCCCGCGCAGTCGTCGTCCTTGCCGTTGTAGGGGATGTCGTCGGCCGCGGGGTTGCTGTAGGGGTCGCTGTCGTCGCAGTCCCCTTCAGCCTCGGTGTAGCCGTCGCAGTCCATGTCCTCGGGGTCATCGTCCTTGACGCAGGGACCGGAGTCCACGACGAGCGGGTCGGAGTCGAGGGGCTCGTCGCCGACGCAGGCGGCCAGGATGAAGAGCAGGGACGTCATGACAGCGATCCGGGCAGAGGCCGGGTTAGTTTGCCTCACGGAGACTCGAATCGCGCATGGTGCAGGCCGCTTTCTACCTCTTGCTGACGTACCTGCTCGGGGCCCTGCCCAGCGGGCTGATCCTCACCGCGCTCTACACCGATGTGGACCTGCGCGCGCAGGGCTCGGGCAACATCGGCGCCACCAACGTGGCCCGCATCGCCGGCCGGCTGCTGGGTGGCGTGACGCTGGCACTGGACCTGCTCAAGGGGCTGCTGCCCGTGCTGGGTGGGCTCTACCTGTTCGACGAGCTCTGGCTGCGAGGCGCCGTCGTCCTGGCCGCCGTGATCGGTCACTGCTGGCCGGTCTACCTGGAGTTCCGGGGCGGCAAGGGCGTCGCGACCAGCGCAGGCGCTCTCCTGGGCCTGCTGCCGCTGCCCACCCTGGGTGCCGCCGCGGTCTGGGCCGGCCTCTTCGCGCTCACCCGGCGCTCCTCGCTGGCCGCGCTCGGCGCCGCGATCGCGCTGCAGGGTCTGGTCTGGTGGCTGGCCCCCGAGCTGATCTGGCTGACCGCCGCGCTGGCCTTCGTGCTGATCCTGCGGCACAAGGACAACATCCAGCGCCTGGCCAGCGGCACCGAGAAGCCCCTCAGCGTCTGAGGCGGCTCAGGCCTCGGCGCCCTCGCGCCTCTCCCAGGCCAGCACCACCTGCTGAGCGATGAAGCTGCCCAGGCTCCCGTGCTCCTCGTTGCAGCGCCCTGAGAGCGGGTCGTAGCGCAGGACCTGCCCGGCAGCGCCCAGCACGAAGAGGAAGCCGTCGACGTCCCCGCCCATGGGCTGGAAGGTCTCGCTGGCCAAGCGCTCGCCGTCCAGCGTCATCGCCGGCAGGCCCAGCTCCTGCCGATCCGTGATGGTCTGCTCCCAGGCCGAGATCAGCTCGTGGCGCTCGTGCAGGGGCACGATCAGCTCGCCGAGCCCGTCGTACTCGGCGTAGAAGCTGGCCAGGGACGAGGGCAGGCCGACCATGTCGCAGGCCGGCACCGGGGGCCCCAGCGGCAGGTGGACCCGCGCCACCCCCAGCTGTCGAGCCAGCTCCAGGGCGCCCGGGACCGTCGAGGGCAGCTCGTCCGGCATGCGCTGGCGCTGGGGCAGCTCCACCGCGTAGCCCATCGCGCTGAGCACCTGGACCAGGCGCCGCTGGCCGGGGCCCTTGCGGTTGGAGCGCAGCAGCCGACGGAGCACGGCCTCGGTCGTGGGGCCCCGCAGCAGCGAGGGATCCAGGTGCCAGGCCTCGATCCCCGTGATCGCGTCCAGCAGCCGCGTCAGCTCCACCTCGGCCAGTGACTCCCGCTCGAAGGCCGAGGCGATCTCGTCGGCCCGCTCGGGCGGGGCGCTCAGGATGGTCCAGCCCGTCACCCGGATCAGGCGCTGCCAGCGCGGGTCGGGCCTTCGAATCGAGGCCCGCAGCGCGTCGACCAGGATCTGCACGCGGCTGGCCACCCGCCGGGGGG
>CALGIB010000820.1 GCA_937915955.1 uncultured Pseudomonadota bacterium | reverse complement strand
CCCAGCGAGTGCCCAACGTGACGGCCTCGGCCGCGGTGGTCTGGGCCCGCCAGTGTCCCGAGGGCATGCAGGCCAGCGCCGTGGTCGCTCACGGCCAGGAGCTGATGGCCTGTGAGGATCTGGGCGGCGTGATGGCGCTGGTGCCTGGGGTCGAGGGTGGCGCGGCGCCCTTCATGGCGGATCGGCACGAGGCCACGGTGATCCAGTACCAGGCCTGCGAGCTGGCGGGGTCCTGCGCGCCCTCGGCCAAGGACGCGGGCTGCAACGCCTCGGCGGGCAGCCGCGAGCGGCACCCGATCAACTGCGTCAGCCAGGAGCAGGCGCGGGCCTACTGTGGCTGGCAGCACAAGCGCCTGTGCTCGGGGGCCGAGTTCGAGCGGCTCGGCGGCGGCCCTCAAGGCTACAGCCGGCCCTGGGGCGAGATGCCCGCCACCTGCGAGCTGGCCGTGGTCGCCGGGCCCTCGGCGGGCTGCGGCAAGGGCGGCACCTGGCCGGTCGGCGCGCGCCCCAAGGGCGTGTCCCCGGTGGGCTGCCTGGACACCGTCGGCAACGTGGCCGAGTGGACCGAGGATGGGCTGCTCGGCGGGTCCTGGGCCAGCGGCTCCGGCGAGGTCGGGCTGAGCAGCGCGGGGCCCGGGGCCGGGGCGACCTCGGGGATCCGCTGCTGCCGGGATCTCTGAGGACCTGGCTCGAGGCCGACGACCCCGAGCCCGCCCGTGCAGTTAGGAGCCGGCTGTGACCGAGCCCACCCCCATCGTCAGCCCCGGCGCGATTCGCTTCTTCGAGACGGTCCTGAGCCCTCTGGAGCGCTACCACCGCTTCCGGGTCGAGGGCATGGAGCACATCCCCCGCCAGGGGCCCGGCCTGCTGTGCGTCAGCCACAGCCTGGCGACCTACGACGGCTTCATCTTCGGCGGCGCGGTCTACCGGGCCACCAACCGCCTGCCCGCGGCGCTCGGCGACGACATGATCTTCAAGACGCCCTGGCTCGGCAAGCACGCCTGGGACGCGGGGATCCGGCCGGCCAGCCCCACCGCTGGCGAGGAGCTGCTGCGGCAGGGCTACCTGCTCTTTCTGGCCCCCGGCGGCATGCGTGAGTCCCTGCGGCCCGCTCGCGAGCGCTATCAGGTCCGCTGGGAGGGCCGCCGAGGCTTCGTCCGCCTGGCCCTGCGCACCGGCTCACCGCTGGTGCTCTGCGCCTGCCCCGCCGCCGACGAGATCTTCACGGTCCGGGCCAGCCGCATCACCGACTTCGTCTACCGCAAGCTCAAGGCGCCCCTGCCGGTCTTCCGCGGCCTGGGGCCCACGCTGATCCCTCGGCCGGTGCAGCTGACCTACTACGTCGCGCCGGCCATCGAGATGCCGACCTACGAGCCCGAGCGCGAGGCCGAGCAGGTCGAGGATCTGCACGCCACGGCGACGCGGGTGATGGCCGAGCAGATGGCTCGCCGCTAGCGCCCTCGGGTCAGGCTCGCGGGCCGCACGGCCGTGGGGTTGCGCGCGTCCCCCGTGATCTCCTCGGGCAGCTCGGCCCGCTCCCAGTCGGCCTCGTGGACGTAGCTGTAGTCCCCGTCCAGCGCGGTGACCTGGGCCCCCGCGGGCCACTGGCCCGGCCGCACACCCCAGACGATGCGCCCGATCCCGGCGCGGTCCAGCTCGGGCTCGGGAGCCCAAGCCATCGCCTCGCCGCCGGCTTCGTGGTCGTAGAGGAAGTTGATGCCCTGGTGCGCGATCAGCAGGGCGGGCCGCTCGGGCAGGCGGGCGATCAGGCCTCGGTAGCGCGCGTAGTCGGGGTGATCGAGGGGGTCGAGGCCCCAGGGCAGGGCCAGCATCCAGATCACCGACCACCACGGCAGCCTGGGCACCAGGCCCCAGGCCAGCAGGGGGCTCATCAGCGCGAGGCGGTAGGCCAGGTCCAGCTCGTCGGTGCGGAACACGGGCAGCAGGACCATCGCCAGGGGCACCAGCAGCACGAGCAGCCGCCGCTGCGCCCGAGCCTGCCAGAGGCCCCAGGGCAGCAGGATCCAGGGCGCGGTGAGCTCGAGGAGCTGCAGCGGGTGGGTGGCTCGCAGGCTCAGCCAGGCCAGCGGCAGCCCCGGCCCGAGGTGTCCGCCGAGGCGCTCCAGGTCGGAGGGGTGCAGCAGCCCCGGCAGGGTCAGGGCCCCCAACGCGAAGGTGACGCCGAGCCCCACCGAGGCCAGCAGCAGGCGAGGCGAGAGCTGGCTCAGCAGCGCGCCGACCAGGCCGGCGGCGACGATCACCGCGCCCAACCGGTGGGCGCTCGCGCAGGCCAGGCCCGAGGCGATCAGCCCCAGCCACTGCCAGCCCCGCGGGCGCCGCAGCAGCAGGGCGAGGAAGACCAGGGCCGGGGCGCAGAGGCCCAGGTTCTTGGGGAAGTCCCCCGCGAGGTGGGTCAGGGTCGGCGAGGCGGCCGCGAGCAGCGCGAGGGTCCAGGGCCGCCCCAGG
>CALGIB010000819.1 GCA_937915955.1 uncultured Pseudomonadota bacterium | reverse complement strand
TGCGACGGCTGATCGCCAGGCCCAGGCCGGCGCCGCCCACGCGGCGGGTGCGCCCGCTGTCGACCCGCTCGAAGGCCTCGAAGATCGCGCCCACCTTGTCCGGCGGGATGCCGATGCCGGTGTCCCGGACCTCGACCTGGAGCCGCCCCTCGACCCAGCTGGCGTGCAGGCTGATGGCACCCCGGTCCGTGAACTTCACGGCGTTCGAGACCAGGTTCACCAGGACCTGACGGAGCCGCGAGATGTCGCCCAGCAGGCGGCGGGGCAGCTCGGGGCTGGAGATGGCCGCCATGTTCAGGCCCTTGCCCTCGGCCGCCTTCGCGAAGAGCAGGACGACCTGGTCCAGCAGCTCCTCGGGGTCGAACTCGACGAGGGTGAGCTCGATCCGACCCTCTTCGATGCGTGAGATGTCGAGCACGTCGCTGACGACGCGGAGCAGAGTGTCGCCGCCGGAGCGGATGGCGCCGAGCCGGTCGCGCTGGGCCGGGGTGAGCAGGTCCTGCTCGAGCAGCTCGACGTGGCCGATGATCGCGGTGAGCGGCGTACGGATCTCGTGGCTGACCGAGGCGATGAAGCGGCTCTTGGTCTGGCTGGCCCGCTCGGCGTTGACGCGCTGCAGCTCGGCCTGCCCCGCGGACTCCTCGGCGCGCAGTCGCTCCCGCAGCGCTCGGGCCCAGAGCACGAGGGCCAGGAAGGCCAGGCCGATGGCCAGCAGCCCCACCAGCTCCACCTGCAGCCACTGCGACTCGACCTGGGCGCGCAGCGCGTCCTCCTGGGCCCAGATCGCGTTGGTCAGCTCGTCGGCCGCGATGAGCAGCTCGGTGCGGGCCTCGGTCATGGCCCGAGGGTCCTCGCCGGTCAGCGCCTGGCTCAGCGCGAGGGTCTTGTCGACCAGCCTCGGGCCCAGGTCGCGCAGGCTCAAGTCGTCCGCGGTGGCGCCCGCGAGCTGCAGCGAGGCCAGGGCCTGGCGGACCAGGGGATCCCCCGGGTCGTGGGTCTGGAGCGCCTGCGTCGCGCTCTTGATCTCACGCTCGAGCGCCTGATTGGCGGCCAGGTCGTAGCGCAGCGCTGAGGCCCGGGTGACGGACAGCTGGCACCAGGCCGCGAAGCCGAGGAGGATGGCGACCCCCAGGCCGAGCCTGACCACGACGCCGGAGGGAGACCTCGACACCCGAGGGTTCTACCACCGGCGCTGGACGACGATCGACGGGGAGATAGGAGAACGGCCTGACGAGGGAGCGCCAGTGATCATCGGTCTGGACCACATCGCCATCGCCGTGGCCGACATGGACGTGGCGATCGCGCGCTTCCTGGAGGACTTCGGCGTGCCCATGTCCGGACGCGAGGACGTGCCCACGGAGCAGACGTCCACGGCCTTCTTCCCGCTGCCCGGGACCCGGATCGAGCTGGTGACGCCGCTGGACGGCCTGGGGCCGATCGCCGCCTCGATCGACAAGCGGGGCGAGGGCATCCACCACATCTGCTTTCGCACCGACGACCTGGACGCCGACATCCAGCGACTGCGCGGCAAGGGCTACCGCTTCACCTCGGAGCAGCCGCGGCCCGGCGCGCACGGGACCCGCGTGATCTTCGTCCACCCCAAGTCCGCCGGCGGCGTCCTGATCGAGCTGGCCGAGCACCCCTCGGAGCCGACATGAGCCGCACCCCCGTGACCGCCAGGGGCGAGACCACCTCGCTGCACGCCCGCAAGGTCCGCGCGGGCCAGCGCCTGCTGATCGGCGTCCCCGGAGCTGGCGTCGACGGCGAGACCAAGGCCCTGATCCGGGAGCTCCAGCCCGCCGGCTTCATCCTGTTCGCGCGCAACGTCGAGGACCCCGCCCAGGTGCGCGAGCTCAACCGAGAGCTGGCCAGCCTGGTGAGCGCCCAGCACCCGGCCATCCTGTCCGTGGACCAGGAGGGAGGCCGCGTCCAGCGGGTCAAGGACGGCGCGACCCTGTTCCCGCCGCTGCGCTGGCTGGGCAACTGCGAGGATCTGGACCTGGTGCGCCGCTACGCCGAGGCGCTGGCCGACGAGGTCGCGGCCTGCGGCTTCAACCTGAACTGGGCGCCCATCGCGGACGTCGACAGCAACCCGGACAACCCCATCATCGGGGACCGCAGCTTCGGGCGGGATCCGCAGAAGGTGGCCCAGCACGTCGTCGCCTACGTCCAGGCCACCCAGGCGCGCGGCGTCATGGCCTGCGCCAAGCACTTCCCGGGTCACGGCGACACGGCCACGGACAGCCACCTGACCCTGCCGGTGGTCGAGAAGGACCTGCCCGAGCTCGAGCGCTGCGAGCTGATCCCCTTCGCGGCCGCCGCGCGGGCCCGGGTCGCGACGATGATGACCGCTCACGTGGTCTTCCCCGAGTGGGACCAGGAGCTGCCGGCGACGATGTCCAGCGCCATCCTGGACGGCATCCTGCGGCGTCGCATGGGCTACGACGGGCTGATCGTCAGCGACGACCTGGAGATGAAGGCGGTGCGGGGTCGCTATCCGCTGCCGCTGCAGCTCGAGAGGGCCTGCCTGGCCACCGTGGATCTGTTCCTGGCCTGCAAGGAGCCGCTGCTCCAGCACCAGGTCTTCGAGGAGCTGGTGCGCCTGCAAGAGCACGACGACGCCCAGGAGCGGCTCGCCAAGGACGCGCTCCGAAGGCTGACGGCCACGCGGAGGCGCTTCCTGCCGATGGCCACGGCGCCGCCCGAGGTGCTCGGCAGCGCTGAACACAAGGCCTTGATCCAGCTGGTTCGGGCCCGGGGGCAGGCGTGATCCTGAGCCTGCTGGGGCTGGCTCTTGGGGCCTCGAGCGTCCCCGAGGCCTGCCCGGTCCAGGGCCTCAGCGCCCCCGGCACCAGCCTGCAGGTCGTGTGGATCTCGCCGGTTCGGCAGCGGGTCGGCGCCAACCAGGCCATCCAGGTCGTGCGCGTCGATCAGCTCCGCGGCTGGGTCGGGGACAACGCCGCCGATCAGACCCGCGTCCTGCAGGCGCTGGGGGTCGTCGGCAAGCGCGGGGGCTGGAAGAGCCGACGGCTGTACAAGGCCACGGTCTTCGAGGTCGATCGGGGGCAGCTCTGCCGCCCCCTGCACGGCTGGCCCGTGGGCGAGGTCGTCAGCGAGGTCCGCGCCTGCGACCGCAGCCGCAGCTGCGGGTGGACCGAGGACAGCCTGACGGGGCAGGACGCCCTCGAGGCCTTCGAGATCGACTGGCGCGAGGCGGCCCGCTGGGGCTTCTGCGTGGTGCCCGCCGAGCTCTACCTGCAGGAGCTGTGATGTGGATGCTCGTGACGCTGGGCTGTGAGGTCCAGCACCCCCCCGAGTGGGTGGCCTTGCAAGCCTGCGCGGTGGTGCCCGGCCTGCAGCTCGAGAGCGCGGCCCAGGCCATGGGGGCCGAGGCCCTGCACCCGGACGAGCTGGCCATCTGGCACAACGACGGAGGCTACGGGACCGCTCCCTATGCGGACCAGGCCTACGGGCGAGTCTTCGAGGAGGTCGGCCTCGAGGGCCTGGGCGTGATCCGGGCCAACAGCCGGTGCGCGCTGCAGGACATCGCCTGGGACGACGCCGGGGGCGCAGGCACAGCCACCCTGACGCGCACGGAGCCTCAGCTCCTGCCGCTGAGCAGGTGGGACGTCGAGGCCATCGTCGAGCAGCCCCGCGTCGAGCGCAGGGTGGAGCTCGATCTGGTGCTCACGACGGACGGCTGGCGCGCGCTGACCGGGCTGGCGGCGGCTCGCGCCGACGCGGACGCCGCCGAGGCCCTGGTCCTCAGCGGGGACTACTCGGGGGCTAGGGCCCGCTACCTGGCCCTCCACGAGCGCTTCCCCGACCCACGAATCCTGCTGCGCCTGGACCAGCTCCATGCCGAGGCGATGGTCGCCGAGGCTCGCGCGCTGTCCCACCTCCGGGTCGTCGAGGGCGGGCTCTACTACTTCAACGGCGGGCTCGTCCCGCTCCCCAGCGGTCGACTGACGGTGCGCTGCGGGGAGCTCGAGGTCAGCCGGGACCACCCGGCCATCCCCCGCGGGGAGAGCTGGCGGGTGGGCATGCCGGACGAGGCCGATCTGGAGCTCTGCGAGAAGGCGGACTAGCTCCAGGGGAGCTATCCTCGCTGCTCCAGGAGGCTGCATGCTCGCGCTCATCGCGCTGTTCGCCTGTGACGGCGGCACCGACCCGGTCTACACCAACGACAGCGACGACGGCTACGTGCCTTGGCCCGACTCCGGCGACACGGGGCTGGACGAGGACGGCGACGGCTGGTCGGTCCAGAAGGGCGACTGCGACGACGCCGACGTCTACGTGAACCCTGGCTGGGAGGAGTCCGACCAGGAGGGCAACCACGAGGACGGCAAGGACAACGACTGCGACGGCACCGTGGACGAGACCTTCCGGGGCCTCGTGGTGCTGCAGTCGGGCCCTCGCGACGGCAGCGCTGAGGCGCGGATCGTGCTCGTCGACAGCTTCGGCGAGAGCGTGTCCGAGGTGGTCTTCGACGACATCGAGATCCAGAACCTGGGCTACGAGGACATGTCCGGCACCTGGATCGACTTCGCCTTCGAGTTCG
>CALGIB010000818.1 GCA_937915955.1 uncultured Pseudomonadota bacterium | reverse complement strand
CACCCTCGACCCCTTTCAGGAGCAGGCCATTTCCTGGCTCCGCGATGGGCGATCCGTCCTGGTGTGTGCGCCCACCGGCACCGGCAAGACCATCGTCGCCGACGCGGTGGTCGAGCAGGCCTTGCAGGAGGGGCGGCACGTCATCTACACCGCCCCGGTCAAGGCGCTCAGCAACCAGAAGTTCCGGGACTACACGCGGCTCCACGGCAGCGAGAACGTAGGCCTCGTCACGGGCGACCTGGTCATCCGGCGGGACGCGCCCTGCCTGGTCATGACCACCGAGATCCTGCGCAACATGCTGCTGGCGGGTGAGCCGCTGGTGCAGCTGGCCGCGGTGATCCTCGACGAGATCCACTTCCTGGACGACCGCGAGCGCGGCACCGTCTGGGAGGAGGTGTTGATCTACCTGCCGCCCCACGTCAAGGTCCTCGGGCTCTCCGCGACGCTCTCGAACGTCGAGGAGTTCGCCGACTGGCTGACCCAGGTACGGGACGAGCGGGTCGAGGTCGTCCAGCACCACGAGCGCGCGGTGCCGTTGGAGCTCCTGGTGGCCAACCGAGAGGTGGGCATCGTGGACATGCCGGCCTTCCGCGAGGCCTACCGTCGCTGGAAGTCCAAGCAGCAGAAGGAGGGCGGACCGTCGCACAAGGGGCGGCGCGGGCGGGGCGGACGCGGGCCAGACGGTAGACCGCCGCGCCTGCCGATGACCCGGCACTTCCAGGTCTTCGACATGATCCACGAGGCCGGCATCGCCCCGGCCCTGTACTTCGTGGTCAGCCGACGCCAGGCCGAGGCGTTCGCGAGAGGCCTCGGCGGGGACATCCGGGACAGCCTGCTCAGCCGCGAGCAGCGCGCCGAGCTTGAGCCCATGCTGCGAGCGGCGCTGGAGGAGCTCGGCCCCGGCGTGCTCGAGCCGGAGCTGCAGCAGCTCTACCGAAAGGGCGTCGGCTTCCACCACGCCGGCCTGCACGTGCAGCTCAAGGCCCTCGTCGAAGAGCTCTACGAGCGCAAGCTCATGGCGATGCTCTACACGACCAGCACCTTCGCGCTGGGCATCAACATGCCGGCGCGCACGGTGGTGCTGGACCAGCTGACCGAGTTCAACGGCCGCAGCATGGAGCCCCTGTCCGTGCGGAACTTCATGCAGAAGGCCGGCCGCGCCGGGCGCCGCGGGCTGGACGAGTTCGGCACCGTGCTGATGCGCCTGGACTTCCAGGACTACCCCCAGGCCGAGGAGCACCTCCAGCGCTACTTCAAGGCGCGGCCCGAGACGGTGCATAGCAGCTTCAACCTGTCCTTCAACTCGGTCGTGAACCTGCTGAGCCAGCACGGCCGGGAGCAGACCCGCGCGCTGGTCGAGAAGAGCTTCCTGGCCTTCCGGCAGGCCCGCACCCACGCCGAGATCAGCGGTCAGGCGGACAAGCTCGAGGCCCGGCTGCGCCAGGACGGGGTCGAGCTCGGCGAGCGTATGCCCCGCAAGCACGGCGCGGTGGCCCAGCTCAAGGAGCTGTCCCGCCTGCGCAAGCGCCAGCGCCTGGGCGGAGTCAAGGTCTGGCGGGACTTCGAGAAGCGCCGCGAGTTCCTCGTCCGCATCGGGTACCTGGGTCCGGACGACGAGCTGCTCTCGGGCGGCAAGATCCTCCAGAACAT
The DNA here is from genome assembly GCA_937915955.1 of uncultured Pseudomonadota bacterium. Classification (GTDB taxonomy): domain Bacteria; phylum Myxococcota_A; class UBA796; order UBA796; family CAJQPC01; genus JAAESX01. Next base: position 1,125 of record CALGIB010000818.1, on the reverse strand, counting down.
CCAGATCGAGGAGATCTTCACCACCGAGGTCGTGCTCTCCGGGCTGCTCGAGGATCTCAAGCCTCCGGAGCTCTTCGGGCTGCTCTGCGCGATGACCAATCGCCTCCCCAAGGGCGTCCAGCTGCACACCCAGCGCCTGCCCGGCGACCTGCGCAAGGTGGCGATGGCCGCCGACCCGATCCGCTGGTCGGACGTGGTCCAGGAGGCGGAGGCCATCACGGGGACCGAGGTCACCTGGTGCCCACCGGTGATGGCCTTCGGAGCGCGCTGGGCCCTGGGCGACAAGCTCGAGGAGCTGCAGACCCTGTATTCGAGCGAGACCGACTTCAGCGGCTCGCTGGTGTCGGGCTTCCGCCGGGCCAAGGACATCCTGGGCCAGCTGCGCATCTCCATGGCCGAGGACGAGCACATGGTCGCGATGCTGCGGGACCTGCTGAAGAAGGTCAGCCGGGACGAGGTCGAGGTGGTCGCGTGAAGGTCCGGTTCGAGGACCTCGGACGGACCTTCGAGGGGCAGCCCGATCAGCTCCTGTTGGAGCTCTGCCTGGATCACGGCGTCGACATGGAGGCTGCCTGTGGCGGCTTCGCGGCCTGCAACACCTGTCGGGTGCGGGTGATCGAGGGTGAGCTGACGCCCCTGGATCCTGTCGAGCAGCCCTTCCTGGACCGCGCGGATCAGCGCCTGGGCTGTCAGGCCCGGCTGATCGGCGACGTCCGCCTGCGTCTGGACCCGGGCGAGGCCTGAGGCCGTCTGTGCGCCCCCTTTGCGATCCTGGCGGCGGCGAGTACTAAGAACGGCCCGGAGGTCATCCATGTCCCATCACGTCACGCTCAGCGATGTCGCCCTTGTCCAGGTCCGAGAGCTCCTCAAGGAGCACGACATGGAGGGCTACGGTCTGTACATCGGCATTCGAGGCGGAGGATGCTCGGGCTACAGCTACCAGCTCGAGTTCATCGAGGGTCCCCACGAGGAGGACCTGGTCTTCGACTACGAGGGGGTCAACGTCTTCGTCGGGCCGCTCAAGCAGGACTACCTCAAGGGCACGGTCATCGACTACAAGGACACGCTGATGGAGGCGGGGTTCAAGATCTTGAACCCCAACGCCAAGCGGGCCTGTGGCTGCGG
>CALGIB010000817.1 GCA_937915955.1 uncultured Pseudomonadota bacterium | reverse complement strand
CACGTGCTGGGGCTGCGCCACACCCACGAGCAGACCTGGGGGGCGGAGTGGGACTCCCCAGACGACTGCGATGTGACCGGGGACCTCCTCTGTGACACGCCGCCCGATCCGGGCCCCGAGCTCTGCACCCAGGTCGACGAGCGCGGTGACACCAACGCCGAGAGTCGCACCTGGGTGAGCTGCCCCGCCGAGCTACGCGACCTCGAGGACAGCGTCCCCTTGGACAACCTGATGTCCTACTGGGATCCACCCTGGCAGAGCCAGGGATTCAGCGGCGAGCAGGCCGAGAAGATGGCCTGCAGCTGGGCAAACTCCCGCAGCGAGGTCCTTGGAATCTGAGGATGTCGGGGGACCCCTCGGGTATGCGTCGGGGGCCGTTCCAGCCGCCGATGTGCACGTGGGGCGCCTCCCCTCGACGCGGCGGCGCCTCAGCCCCTGCCAGGCACCTGGTGTTCATGCGCCCCCGCCTGGACGACTGAGTCCCAACAAGCGCTGGACCAGCGCCGCCGGAGCCCGTAGCTCGTCCGATAGCACCTGAGCGAAGCTCGGGGGCGGAGCGGGCGCAGCCGAGCACTCAGCGACCCCGAACGGAGACGACGGAGCAGCCGCCGGCGCAGCGGCCCGAGCGGCGCGCAGGGCCACCCTGGGCTGAAGCTCCTCGCGCAGCCGGGCCAGGGCTCGGCTCACACGCATGCGCGCCGCACCGGGGCGGATGCCGAAGGTCTCGGCGATCTCGGTGTACTCGAAGCCGTGCACGAAGCGCAGCACCACGATGGCTCGCTCCTGCTCGGGGAGGCCCGACAAGGCTCGAGCCAGCCGAGGCCGATCGGCCAACAGGTCCGCCGACAGGGGGCTGTCGTCCACGGGGCCATCCTGAACGATCTCAGGTGCATCCGACCAGGGCCCGCGCTGCTCACGGCGCAGGTGGTCCAGGCAGCGGTTGCGGGCGATCTGCAGCAGCCAGGGCCTGGGCGGACCCTGGAGCTGAGGGAGCGCAGCGAAGGCCCGCACGAAGGCGTCCTGGGCCAGATCCTCGGCCAGGTGGCGGTCGCGGACCATGCCCAGGCAGAGGTGGAAGACGTCCGCGGCGTGCTGTCGGACCAGTCGTTCGGGGTTCATCGCCATCCAGGGGGGACGAAGGCGGCGCGATTCTGTCACGCAGGTTTCCATGATTTGTAAAAAACAACAATGATCTCAGCATGATGAAGACATCTTCAGGGACACCCGTGACAAGCCGTGCGGCGCGCTCGTCCCTTTCACGGAACCCAACTCGGAGGACTCCATGAGGCTCGACGGCGACACCCTGGTGCTGGGCGGACTGCGCATCACCTTCCAGCGCACGCTGCGCATTCCCGACGACGGACGGGACTACGCCCTTCCCCCTGGGCTGGGCGCCTTCCCCCTGCGGCGCGTGCAGGACTTCCCCGACACCGTCCCCAAGGCCTGGGCCGAGCGCGGCGGCGTCATGCTGCCGATGTACGCCTGCGAGGCCATGTGGCTGAGCTTCCAGAGCGCCTGGCCTCCCTGCGCGCTGAAGGTGGGGGTGGGCAAGGTCTGCGCGGTCACCGGCAAGCCCTGGAAGGAGGCCCTGCGCAGGCGCACCCAGGACTACGTGGTGCCCGGCAGCCAGCCCTGGCTGGACGGCATCTGCGTATCCGAGGGGCGCATCCGTCAGTTCGTCGCCATGCCGCTCGGCCTGGGCACCACGGTGGAGGAGCAGGTGGCGAAGACCCACGACATCGGAGGATTGCAGCTCAAGGCCTTCCCGGCGAGGCCGCACCGCTTCCCCCCTCGGGTCGCCTCGCCTCGGGCTCGCAGCGCCCCGGCACCGATGCTCGCGGAGTGCTGCGCGGCCCCCTCCGGCATGGGCCTGGCCGCGGGGGGCTCGATGCGTCAGAAGATCCACGCGGACCCCTACGGGCGGGACAGCTGGGACGACACCCGCGCCGAGCGCGTCTTCGTGCATCTGGTCGACAGCTTGAGCTGGAGGGCGATCACGGGCGAGCCTGCGCCGAAGACGCCGGTGAGCGCCAAGGAGTACCAGCGCCACGGGCTGCCCTGGTTCCAGCTCTACGAGGAGCACGTGCCAGCCCTCGATGGCGGCAAGAGGCTCAACAAGGTCAAGGGTTTAGGACATTGGCTGAGCGACCTGCGCGACGGCAGCTGGTGAGCCTCAGCGCCGGCGGGCCACGCGGCGCCTTCGGGGAAGAGGCGGCCCTTCGACGCACCGAGCAGACGAGCCTCGGCCCGGCCGGGGGCCCCCTGAGCGAGGCTCGCTTCAGGGCAGCGCCTCGCGCTTGGCCTTGTAGGCCTGGTAGGCCTCGGCGTCGTTCAGCTGGATCGTGATCTGCTCCAGCGCCGTCAGCGTCGCCTTGTCCTTGGGGTCCAGCTCGTGCGCCCGCTCCAGGTGGGGGCGGGCCTGGCTCATCGCCGCGTGGACCTGCTCGGTGAGGACCTGGTAGGTCGGGTCGTCCTCGGCCTGGTTCGCCCTCCGACCCAGCTCCGCGGCCTGGTTGACGTGCAGCGCGCCGAGGTTGAAGCGCGCCATGAACTCGGCGTCGCCCCCCAGCGCGATGACCTCCTCGTAGGCCGCGATGGCGCCTTCGCGATCGACGCGCTCCAGCAAGCTGGCGTAGGCCAACAGCACGAGGGGCTGGCTCCGGTCCTGGGCCAGCGCCGCCTCGAACTTCGTCAGCGCCTCGGCCAGCAGGTCCGGACTGTTCAGGTAGATGTCCAGTTCGAAGGCCTGCAGATCGGCCTGGGCGGCCAGGAAGA
>CALGIB010000816.1 GCA_937915955.1 uncultured Pseudomonadota bacterium | reverse complement strand
GACTGCGCCGACAGCTGCGCGAACCTCGAGGAGTGCCCCGAGGCCGCAGACTTCGCGATCTGCGCGCAGTAGCCAAAAGCCCAGTGCAAAGTAGAGGGAGCGGGCGCAAGCCCCTCCCTCTCTTGTTTTCCCCTTCCTCCGGTACACACCCATGAAGCGCTTTCCCCTCCTCGCCTTCGGCCTCGTCGCCCTCACTGTCGGCTGTCAGAACGGCGACGGCGTCGTCAACCTCGACGACACGGGCGTCGGTGAGACCGACACCGACACCGACACCGACGCGGACTCCGACGCGGACTCCGACACCGACACCGACACCGACTCCGACACCGACTGCGAGATCGGCATCAGCTACCTGGACCCGGGCAACAACACGACCGGCGTGTCAGTGACCCCGACGCTCAAGGCGTGGTTCGACGAGACCGCCACCCTGGAGCAGGTCGGCGCGACGCTCAGCGGCCCCGACGGTGACGTCGACGGCGACCTAGCGCTGATCGGCGGCGATATGGGGCTGTCCTTTACGCCGGGCGAGCTGGATCGCAGCTCCACCTACACCTTCACCGTCACGACCTGCTCTGACGAGGGCAGCGCCAGCTTCGAGACCGTCGCTGGCCCCCTGGACGGCGAGGACCTGATCGGCAACGTCTACGAGATCGACCTGAACTCGGTGACCTGGAACTCCCCCGACGCGACCACCGTGTCCCTGCTCCTGAGCCAGCTGGACGACGACCACATCCTGGTCGAGGTCGTGAGCCAGGACGGCGGCGACGAGACCATCACGCTGATGGGCGCCTTCGGCACCTCGTCCGGCCAGGACATGTGCCTGGATACCATCGACTTCAGCGAGGCCGACTTCTCGGGCAACCCCTACTTCCAGGCGGGCCCTGAGGACACCTTGTTCGCGGCGGGCGGCTACGAGGTCAACGTCTACGAGCTGGAGGTCAGCGGCGCCTTCGCCGCCGACGGCGGCTCGATGGAGTCGGTCGGTGTCACCGGCTATCTGGACATCCGCGACGTCGAGTACAGCGGCTTCGCGGCCTGTGACTTCGTCACCTGCACGGCCTGCCCCAACGACGGCGTGGAGGGCTGCGCCTTCCTGGACGTCGAGGACGAGGAGGCTCCGCTCAAGTCCAGCTACGACCTGGACGAGACCTCGGGCCCCGAGCACGCCGACTGCCCCTAGAGGAGTCGGAGCCCCTCAAGCACTCGCTGGAAGTCGGCCGGCGGCTCCCGCTCGAAGCGCAGGGGCTGCCCCGTTCGTGGGTGGTCGAAGCCCAGCACCCGCGCGTGCAGCAGCTGGTGGTCGACCTCGGCCAGCAGCTCGCGCACAGCGATGGGCGCGGTCTGCCGGTCTCGGTAGACCGGATCCCCCAGGATCGGCCAGCCCTGCTCGCTCATGTGGACGCGGACCTGATGCGTGCGCCCCGTGTGGAGCTGGCACTCGACCAGCGCGCAGCGATCGAGCCGCTCCCGCAGGTACCAGTCCGTGCGGGCGTAGCGGCCCTCGCCCTCGGGTAGCGAGGCCTGGCGCAGGCGCTCCCGTGGGTGCCGTCCCAGCTCGCTCTCGATGCGGCCGCCGTCCAGATCGGGCACGCCCAGCACGAGGGCGTGGTAGCGGCGCTCGATGGTGTGCGCGCTGAACTGCTCCTTCAGCGCGCGATGCGCCAGGTCGTTCTTCGCCGCGACCATCACGCCGCTAGTGCCCTTGTCCAGGCGGTGAACGATGCCCGGACGGTGCTCGCCCCCGATGCCCGCGAGGTCGCCGACCGCGAACAGGAGCGCGTTCACCAGGGTGCCGGCGCGGTGGCCCTTGCTAGGGTGCACGACCATGCCGGCCGGCTTGTTGACCACGACCACGTCCGCGTCCTGGAACAGGATCTCGACGCCGAGGTTCTGCGGCACCAGCTCCGTCTGAGCGATCTCGGGCACCTCGACGAGGACGACGTCGCCCGCGACCGCCTTGAAGCTGGCCTTTCGAGGCTCGCCACGGACGGTCACCTGTCCGTCCAGGATCAGGGCCTGGATTCGGGCTCGGCTGAGCTCCGGCAGCGCAGCGGCGAGCACCTTGTCCAGGCGCCCGCGACGCTCCACGAGCACCTGGTGGGTCTCAGACATGTCAGCCCCCGCGGGACTCGTTGTAGAGAGCCATGTAGCCCTCGACCAGCGCGCCCTCGTCCACGTCCAGGGCGGCGGCAATCTCGCGGAGGTAGCCGCGCACGAAGACCGCTGCAGGCAGACGGTCGAAGGCGTTGGCTTCGATGGCTTCGATGTAGCGCGCCGCGATGCGGGTGTTCGCCGACAGCGTGTCCACGCCGAGCTGCTGGGACTCGCGGACCGAGCGCAGGTAGCGACCGTCGTGGCCCAGGTGACGCGCGACGTGGTCGAGCTCGGCGACGGGCTGCTGGCCCATGTTCACGATGGGCCCCAGCAAGCCCGCGGGATCCTCGATCGGCAGGTCCAGCGAGATCGTCGGCAAGGATCCCGGCTCGGGCACGTCCTGGACGGCGTGGGCCGCGTGCGCCGCCCGCTCCTGGGGGGACATCATCGAGATGGCCGGCGGGGCCGGGGCCGCCTGGCGGGTCGAGGGCTGCGCAGCCGGCTCGGTGCGCTCGTTGACCGGGTCGGTGAAGGGCGCCCCGATCTCGAGCTGGGTCAGAGCGCGCACGACCTCGACCGCAGCCGAGGACGTCGGATCGACCAGCCCGCTCTGGACCTGCTCCCAGAGCTCGTCCGCCTCACGGGGCAAGCCATCGAGATCGAGGCGGAGGAAGAGCTGGTACCGGCGGCGCCGCTGGGGGTCGGTCAGCACCTCGAAGGCCTCGCGCACGGCCTCGCGCTGGGACTCGAGCACCTCGACATCACCGCCGCGCTCCCGGGTGGAGCGGAGCTTCTTCACGAGGCGCGCGAGGGTCTTGTGGTAGCCGTCGCGGACCTGCTCTTCGGAGGCCCCCTCGGGCACACCCAGCCGCTCGTAGAAGGAAGGCATGGCCCCCACTAATCCGCTGAGGCGGCCGCGCGCACGGCCGCGACAACGAGCTCGAGCTCTCCCGGCAACAGCGTGCGCGGATCGAGCAGGAGCGCGTCGCGCGCGACCCGCGCCACAACCGGTGGGTCATGGGCTCGCAGGCGGGCCGCGAGCACCTGCGGAGGCTTGCCGCGGAGGGCGACCACGCGCGTAGGCAGGCCCTGGCCGGGCAGCGCGCCGCCCCCGGAGAACCCGACGTCGTCCTCGATGCTGACCCTGAGTCCGCAGCCCCGAAGCTGACCCGCTAGCGGCTCGGCCGGGCTGCCGCTGGTGAGCATCCGTACCGCCGGGATCGCCGCCCGGTCGCCGGAGAGGTAAGCCCTCAGCGTGCCCTCGAGGGCAGCCAGCACCAGCTTGTCCAGGCGCAGCGCCCGGTACAGGGGGTTGCGACGACAGCGCTGGACCAGCTCGCGGCGCCCAGCCAGGATGCCGGCCTGGGGACCGCCCAGCAGCTTGTCGCCCGAGAACAGCACCAGGTCCGCCCCTGCGGCCAGGATCTGGGAGACGACCGGCTCGTCTCCCAACCCCTCGACCAGCGCGCCGCTGCCGAGATCCTCGATCAGGGGCAGCTCGAAGCGGTGCGCCAGCTCAGCGAGCTCGGCGGTCTCCGGGCGCTCGGTGAAGCCGATGATGCGGAAGTTCGACGGATGCACGCGCATGAGGGCCCGGGTCTCGGACCCGATCGCGGCCGCGTAGTCCCCGACCCGCGTGCGGTTGGTGGATCCGACCTCGCGCAGCACCGTGCCCGCGCTGGCCATGATGTCCGGCACGCGGAAGCTGCCGCCGATCTCGACCAGCTCGCCCCGGCTGACGACGGTCTCGCCCGCTCGGCAAAGGGTCGAGAGGGCCAGGAAGACGGCCGCCGCGTTGTTGTTGACCGCGATGGCGTCCTCGCACCCGATCAGGGCGCGCAGCGGCTCCCGCACGCCGTCGAGGCGCCCTCCCCGCTTGCCGGTCTCCAGGTCCAGCTCCGCGTTGCTGTAGCCCGAGGCCACCTCCATCAGCTGGGCGACGGCGGCGGGCGGCAGCGGCGCTCGGCCCAGGTTGGTGTGCAGCACGACGCCCGTGGCGTTGATTACGCGACGCAGCCGCGGCGCCAGCCGTGACTCGGTGCGTGCGCGGATCAGGGGCACGACCTCGGGCAGCGCGGAGAGCCCGCCCGAGATGGCCTGTCGAAGCGCCTCGAGCACCTCACGCGCGGCGTCGAGCACCGCGCCGCGGGGCAGGTCGGCCAAGCGGGGGTCTTCGACCACACGATCGACCTTGGGAAGCTGGCGGTAGAGCTCACTCACCGGGGCAGTGTACTCAAGGGTTAGAACAGCACCGTGAACGCAGTCATCTACTTGCTCGTCGCCGCCCTCGCAGCCGTGCTGGGAGGCCGGGCGACCTACCGCAGCGGTCGCGACCCCTTGCGTCGCGACTTCGCCGTCCTCTGCGCGCTGACAGCCATCGCCTACACGAGCTTCAGCCTGTACCTGTTCCCCGGCCTCGTGGCCGCGCGGTACCCCTTCATCGTGGCCGGCGCCTTCATCCCCGTCGCCACGCTGCGCTTCCTCCAGCACTTCTTCGCGCGCGAGGACGCCAACCCTGGCTCCCTGGTCCGCCGCCTCTGGATCGCCACGCCGCTGGTGGTCCTGACCTTCCTGGCCGGCGACCTGCTGCTCTTCCCCGAGCCGCAGGAGGCCGGCCTGCCCGAGCTGATCCTGGGCCTGCTGGTCTACGGCGGCTTCGGCCTGGCGCTCTTCGACCTGGGGCGGCGGCACCAGCGCAGCCCCTACCGCGTGGAGAAGGCCCGCCTGCGCTACCTGTTCGGCTTCATGGCGGCCTCGGTCCTGTTCTCCGCCATCGAGGGCGCCGACCGCGTCTTCGCCGTCAGCGCGACCGACGTCAGTCAACTCCCCCTGCTTCAGCGAGCCATGGAGCTGCAGGGGCACCTGCCGCCGATCGGCGCGCTCTTCGCGGGCCTGTTCCTGTTCTTCCTGTACCAGGTGCTCCGGGCCGAGCGCCTGCTGGATCTCAACGAGATCTTCGGGCGCATGATGACCACCGCGGGCACCGCCGCGCTGTTCGTGGTCATCGTCGGTCTGGCCGGGGTGTGGTTCCGGGCGGCTACCGCCAACCAGGTCCAGACGACCTTCCACCTGTTCGTGGCCACGGTGCTCTTTCTGCTGGCCTACGATCCGGTCCGGGACCGCATCGCCGGGTACACCGCGCGATGGTTCAACGTGCGCGGGCACCAGCTGGCCGTGGCGCTGGACGAGCTGAACATCGCGCTGCCGAAGATCATCACGCTGGACGATCTGGCGCACACCGTGCTGGAGCGGCTGCACAGCAGCGGACGGGTGCCCTCGCTCTGCCTGTACGTCTTCGACCCCGACCGTCACCAGGTGCGCCTGCTGGGCAAGCGCTCGAGCGAGGACGAACACCGACCGATGCCTGCGGTGGCCATCCAGCCCTTCGCCGAGGGCTTCGAGCTCGGCGAGCGCGCCTATGTCCGGCAGGATCTGAACCGAGCCCGCCAGAGGTCCATCGGGGTCGAGGAGCACGAGGCGCGCCTGCGGATGATGGACGCGATGTACGCCGACCTAGTCGTCCCGATGATGTCCGGCGACCTGGTCCTGGGCTGGCTGGCGCTCAAGGACGAGGAGTGGTCCGACGGCTTCTCGCAGGAGGAGGTCGCGCGGCTCTGCACGACGATGGCCCGCGCAGCCGTGGTCGTCGAGAACATCAAGGGCTTCGAGGCCACCAAGGAGCAGGCCCGGCTGGCCGCGCTGGGCACGATGAGCGCAGGACTGGCCCACGAGATCCGCAACCCCCTCGCCGGCATCAAGGGCGCCGCCCAGTACCTCCAGACCCTGGACGTCACGGCCGAGGAGGAGGAGTTCCTGCAGGTCATCACCGACGAGACCGACCGTCTGAACTCGGTGGTGACCAGCTTCCTGGCCTACGCGCGTCACTTCGAGCTCGACAAGCAGCCCGCCGATCTGGACGAGCTGGTCAGCCAGGTGCTGACCCTGGTCCGGGCGCAGGGCCTGCCCCCCGGCGTGCGCCTGATCGAGGAGATGGACGGCGATCTGCCCAGCGTGCCCGTGGACCGGGACCAGCTCAAGCAGGTCCTGCTGAACCTCGTGCAGAACGCCATCCAGGCCCTGCCCGACGGCGGGCACGTGCACATCTCGACCCGCCGAGGCTACCTGGGCGGGGGCCGGGGTCCAGCGGCGCGCGCAGCCCTGGTCAGCATCGCCGACGACGGCAAGGGCATCGCGGTCGAGGAGCAGGAGAAGCTCTTCGTGCCTTTCTACACCACCAAGCGAGGGGGAACCGGCCTGGGCCTGCCCATCTGTCAGCGCATCGTGCGCGCCCACGGTGGGGAGCTGGGCCTGGAGTCCCGAGAGGGCGCCGGAGCCGTCTTCACCGTCCGGTTGCCGGTGCCCGTGATGCT
>CALGIB010000815.1 GCA_937915955.1 uncultured Pseudomonadota bacterium | reverse complement strand
CTGCATCTGCTCACGCATCTGCTGCTGAGCCATCCAGCCGATCTGCATCTGCAGGGTGCGCTCGACCAGGGGCAGCTCGCTCGCGGGCAGCCTGGCGTCGACGGCCAGGGCGATCATCGCGGCCGTGTTCGCGGTGTCCTGGTCGCCCATGGCCGCGCACGCCGTGGCGGCGAGGCGAGCCCGGCGGGACCACTCCTGGTGCATGCCCTGCAGGGCGAGCTCCGCCGCTGCGCTCAGCTCCGACATCATGTCCGCGGGCTCGCCGCCCTCGGGCTCGGGCTCGTCCATCTTCGCCGCGAGCTGCGTGACGACCTGCTCGAGCGCGTCCGGAGCCACCGGCCAGAGCTGGAACCAGGGGTTCGTAGCCAGGTGGCTGCTGCCCTTGAGCTGCTCGGTGTCCAGCTCGCTCACGCGGCTGCGGGCGGCGTCGTGGGCGAGCGACGCCGTCACGGTCGCCTGAGGCACGTGGGTCACGAAGTGCTCCCAGTCGTGCGGCGGGTGTCCCTCGGCCTCCTCGGCCTGGGCCGCGGCGGGGAGGATGTGGGCCAGCGCCTCGACGAAGGGCAGGCGGACGAGGTGCGGCGCGGCCTGCAGGTCCCGGGACAGCTCGCGCAGTCCGGTGCGGGTCAGGTGGCCGTGCGAGGTGTTGCGGATGCCGAGGGAGCCGCCGAACCAGCCCATGACGGCGCAGGTGCCCTCCTCGTCGGTGTAGGCCAGCATGAACTCGCTGTAGCCCTCCGGGTCCGGGGGGCCGACGTAGGCCACCGGCTCGACCGTGATCTGCTCCTTGGCCAGCGAGAAGCTGGCCTGGGCGCGGGGCACCTCGACCTCGACCCCGGCGGTGCGGAGGCGGTGCAGGGCCTTGCGGCCGAGCTTCTTGTGGGGGCCCTGGTCCAGGGCCTGGAGCGCGCCGACGGCCTGGAGCCTCACGGCGGCCTCGATGGCCGAGAGCACCAGCTCCGCGTCGCCGACGAGATCGCCCTGACCGTCCAGCCAGGCCCGCGCCGTCGTGTCACCGCCACCCGAGGCCAGGGCCTCGACCTGCGCTGCGTCCCAGCGCGCCTTGTTCTGCTTCTTTGCCACGACTAGCCTCGTCGGTGGGGGCCCATGGCCTGGTTGACCGTTAGAGCCGTGATGTTCACGATGTCGTCCACGTCGCTGCCCAACGCGAGCACGTTGACCGGCTTGTTGAGTCCGACGATGAGGGGGCCCAGCGCGGTGGCGCCGCCCAGCTCGCGGAGGAGCTTGTAGGCGATGTTGCCGCTGGCCAGGTTGGGGAAGATGAGCACGTTGGCGTCGCCCTGGAGCGTCGAGAAGGGGTACAGATCCCGGGCTCGACGGGCGCTGACCGCCGTGTCGGCCTGGACCTCGCCGTCCACGGGCAGGGTCGGCCACTCGCGCCGGATGATGGCCAGGGCCTCGCGGACCTTGTCGACCTCGGGCGAGCCCCGGTGGGCGCCGAAGTCCGAGAACGACAGCAGCGCGACCTTGGGCTTCACGCCGAAGGCCTTGGCCACCTTGGCCGTGTTCATCGCGATGTTGGCCAGCGTGCGCGCGTCGGGGTTGACGTTGACCGTGCAGTCGCCGAAGAAGATGCGGCGGTCCTTGAACAGCATCGCGTAGGTGCCGCTGACGGTGCCGGCCGAAGCGGACTGGCCGATGACCTCGAGCGCTGGGCGCAGGGTGGTCTTGTAGGGGGTCGCCAGGCCGCCGACCATGCCGTCGCAGTGGCCCTCGTGGACCTGCATGCAGCTGAAGTAGACCGGCTCGCGCAGGTGCTGGCGGGCGCGCTGAAGGGTCCAGCCCTTGCGCTGCCGCAGCGTCCACATGCGCTCGGCCAGTCCGTCGAAGCCGTCGAAGTGGTGGGGATCGAGGATCTCGATGCCGCGCAGCACCACCTTGGCCTCCTCGGCGCGGCGCAGGATCTTCCACTCCTCGCCGATGAGCACGGGGGTGCAGATCTTCTCGTCCACGAGGATCTGCGCGGCCCGCAGCACGCGGGTGTCCGAGCCGTCGGGGAAGGCGATGCGCTTGGGAGAGATCCGAGCCCGGTTCATCAGCGGGCGCAGGAACTCACGGCTGCGCTCGATGAGGCGCTCCAGGCGCTCCCGGTAGGCGTTCTCGTCCTGGATGGGCATGCGCGCCACGCCCGAGGCCTCGGCGGCCTTGGCCACGGCGGGGGCCACCCAGGTGAGCACGCGAGGGTCGAAGGGCTTGGGGATGAGGTAGTCGCGGCCGAAGCTCAGCGAAGGCAGGTCGTATGCCCGGAGCACGTTGTCCGGCACGTCTTCGCGGGCCAGGGCAGCGAGCGCCTTGACCGCGGCCATCTTCATCTCCTCGGTGATGCGACGAGCCCGGCAGTCCAGGGCCCCCCGGAACACGAAGGGGAAGCCCAGGACGTTGTTGATCTGGTTGGGGTAGTCGCTGCGTCCGGTCGCGACGATGGCGTCCGGCGCGGCCGCTCGCGCGTCCTCGTAGGAGATCTCGGGATCCGGGTTGGCCATGGCGAACACGATGGCCGGCGCCCGCATCGAGGCCACCATGGGCTTGGTGAGCACGCCACCGACGGACAGGCCGAGGAACACGTCGGCGCCGGGGATGACCTCGCCGAGGCTCTTGCGCTCGTGGCCCTGGGCGTAGAGCATCTTCTCGGGGAAGGCGTCCTCGGTGCGCTCGTTGTGGACCAGGCCCTGGCTGTCGCAGAGCCAGACGTGCTCTCGCTGCACGCCCAGGCTGACGAGCAGGTTGGCGGTGGCGATGGCCGCGGCGCCGGCCCCGCTGAAGACGACCTTCACCTCTTCGATCTTCTTGCCCGAGACCTCGAGCGCGTTCAGCAGGGCGGCCGCGGCGATGATGGCGGTGCCGTGCTGATCGTCGTGGAAGACCGGGATGTCGAGCTCAGCCTGTAGCCGCTTCTCGATGTAGAAGCAGTCTGGGGACTTGATGTCCTCCAGGTTGATGCCACCGAAGGTGGGGGCGATGGCCTTGACCGCCGCGACGACGGCGTCGGGGTCAGCGGCGTCGAGCTCGATGTCGAAGACGTCGATGTCGGCGAACTTCTTGAAGAGGTTGGCCTTGCCCTCCATCACCGGCTTGCCGGCCATGGGGCCGATGTTGCCCAGGCCCAGGACCGCGGTGCCGTTGGTCACCACCGCGACGAGGTTGCCCTTGGCGGTGTAGGTGTAGACCTGGTCCGGGTCGGCGGCGATCTCGCGGCAAGGCTCGGCCACCCCCGGCGTGTAGGCCATCGACAGGTCCCGCTGGGTCAGCATGGGCTTGGTCGGGATGACCTCGAGCTTTCCGGGGCGGCCCTCGGAGTGGTAGTCGAGCGCGTCCTGCTTGGTGGACAAAGCGGAGCTCCTGCGGGAAAGAGGAGTGGGGAGGGCTGGGGCTTATCCGGCCCAGGGGTTATCTGGGGCGCGGTTCGAGGGGGCCAGGTGTCCGCCGGTGGGTTCGCTCACGGGAGGAAAGTCCGGGCCCCGCAGGGCAGGTTGCCGGGTAACGCCCGGTCGTGGCAACACGAAGGCAAGTGCAACAGAAAGCAAACCGCCAGCCAAGGCTCCGAGGCCGCGCTGTCCCACCTCCCGAGTACGGGGGCAAGGGGCTGACGAGGTCCGGCGCGGCATCCGCCGCGGGTAAGGTCGAAACGGTGGAGTAAGAGCCCACCGGCGGCCCTGGTGACAGGGCCGGCCAGGTAAACCCCAGCTGGAGCAAGGTCGAATTGAGGGCAGTGGGTTGCCCGCCCCAGTACCTCAGGTGGACCGCTGAAGGGCGTCGGCAACGGCGTCCGTAGATGAATGGACACCCCCCGCATCGAGGCGACTCGGAGCGGGTGACAGAACCCGGCTTACGCGCCCCCTCGGACCCTCGCTGTTGTGCTCGAGGGGGGACCCCTGGTCCCCCCTTGCGTCGGGCCTTCGGCCCCAGTGGGTCTGGCCGCCGAACCGACACCGCTCTAGCGCGCCAGGTGCTGGCCCAGTCGCTCGGCCAGCAGCGCGTGGCCCCGCTCGTTGTAGTGGCAGCACGGGTCCAGCCGGAGCGCTTCGTGGTCCTGGTCGCGCAGCAGCTCCGCGAGCTCGAGCCAGGCGACGCCCTGCTCCTGGGCCCAGGGCTGCACCTCCTGCTGGAAGCTCGTCGGCTCCGTCAGGCTCTGGGAGAAGGGCTTGTCCAGCGGAGGAGGGAAGACCAGCAGGAGTTCGGCTCCGGCAGCCTCGACCGCCGCTCGAACCCGCTCGAGGGGGCCCAGCAGGTCGGGGTGGCCGTCCGAGGGCCGGACGCGGGTGAGGGTGAGCAGCTCGTAGGCCCGCGAGGCCCGGAACAGCCCCTCGTTCAGCGCCGGGGGCAGGCCCCAGGCGTTCGGGACGCCGCGGGCGTCCAGCTCGATGGTCGGGTTCAAGCTGTAGCCTCGGTCCCCCACCCAGATGAAGCGGTTGGCGTCGTTGGCCCAGACCTCCCACAGGACCAGGCGTGGGGCCAGCTCGGGCAGCCCGGCCTCGAGCCGCGCGAGCTTGGCCTCGACGCCGTAGCCGGCGCCCGCCAGGTTGTGCACGCAGGTCCCTGGCAGATCCAGCAGGCTGCTCCACACCAACTCCGGATCCACGCCCGAGCCGTACAGGATCGACGAACCCAGCACCAGCACCCGGTCCGGGGCGGAGCAGTCCAGCGCCTCCCGCGCCGGTCCCCCCTCGGTCCGCCACACCCTCGTCTCTCCGAGCGGCCAGATCTCCAGGCCGTATCGGGGCGCGATGATCTGGGTCCTGGCGTCAGGTTTGGCGGCGCGCACCCACAGCTCGCCGAGCAGGGGGCCGAGCAGGAGCCCGACGGCCAGGGCCGCCAGGCGCTTGGAGGTGAGGCGCATCGACGCAGCCTAACGGCCGGCTCGGTAGACTCGCCGGATGCACGCTGACACCGAGAGCATCTGGAAGCTGTGGCAGGCCGAGCTGGCTCGGGACGCCCTGCTGTCCGAGTGGCGGGGACTCCACGCGGACGTGGACCGCCTGGACAAGGAGCACGCAGCCAGCGTCGAGCGGGCGGAGCAGGCCCAGGCCGCCTCCGCGGAGCTGCGCGACCAGGAGCGCGCGTTGAACCGGCGGCTCGAGACCTACCAGAAGCGCCGCGACAAGGCGCAGACCATGATCGATCAGGGGACCGCCCCGGACTACCTGGCCGCCCAGGCCCAGGCCCAGCAATGTGGCGCGATCGCCGACGACCTCGAGACCGAGCTGCTGGAGCTGATGGAGCGCATGGACGCGGCCGCGACAGCGCTCAAGGGCGCCGTGGACGGTCGGGACCACCTGGCCCACCGCCACCGGGGAGCGCAGACCCGCTACCAGGAGCGCCTGATCGCCCTGAAGCCCCAGTTCGAGGCCGCCACCCAGCGCCGGGACCTGCTGCGGGAGCGCGTCCACCGGGAGTTCATCGGCCTCTACGACCGCCTGCGCGGAAAGAAGATGACGGTCTTCGGTCTGGTGGACACCGACACGTGCACGGCCTGTCACGTCAAGCTGAACGGCACGCTCGTCAGCGATCTGCGCCGCGGCGTCGCCGTCCTGATCTGCCCCTCCTGTGGGCGCTATCTGGCGATGCGCGCGGAGTAGGCCCGCCAGGATTCGAACCTGGAACCAACCGGGTATGAGCCGGGTGCTCTGACCG
>CALGIB010000814.1 GCA_937915955.1 uncultured Pseudomonadota bacterium | reverse complement strand
CCAAGCCGTGGACGATGGAGCCGCCGGAGGACGCCAGCCCCCAGGAGTTGGAGGCGACCGACTTCGCGCGGACGGCGGTGTTCGAGCACCTCGTCTGCGATGACGGCTGGCACGGCTGGATCGAGCAGGCCGTCCAGTACCAGTGGCAGGGGTTCCAGCCCAGCGAGGTGTTCTGGCCCTACGACCGGGAGCTGAAGCGGACCCTGCTCGGGCTCCGGCCGCTGCTGCCAAGCACCGTCAACGCATGGGAGCGCTCCGGCGGCGACTGGTCGCTCAAGCAGTGGCCGGAGACCGGCGACGGGGCAACCTCCGGGAACGGGGTCCAGCTCCAGCCCGATGACTTCGTGAATCTCCGCTACATGCCGCGGGGCTCCAACCCGGCGCCGATGGGAGCGTTTCGCCCGGCGTGGGGCGACTACATGGCGAGCTGCACGTACAGGACCCTGGAGGCCCAGGGCTTCCAGCGCGCGGCCTACGGGGTGCCGACGATCGATGTGGACCCGAGCAAGCCCGGCTTCGACGGCACTCAGACGACTGTGGACGCGGTCAACCTCGCCGCCCAGAACTACCGCTCTGGCCTGCTGGCTGCTCAGATGATGCCCCCCGGGTACCGGCTCACATTCCAAGACTTCCCCTTCCGCGGAGACTTCCTGCGCGAGGCGATCACGGCGAAGCGCCACTCGATGCTGCTCTCGGTCCTGGCGACGTTCCTGCGGACCGGCGAGACCAAGGGCGCGCTCTCGCTGCACGACGGCCAGGTGCTTTTCTTCTCGGGCGCGCTTCAGCAGGCGGCCGACAAGATCGCCCGGGTGCTGTCGATGGGTTCGCAGGCGCCGATCAAGCGGCTGGTGGCCCGGAACTTCCCCGACGTGCGGCGGTTCCCCTTCCTCGTGGCGCCGCGGGTCCAGATCGGCGACCCCTCCGCGCTGATCACCGCCATCGTGGGCGCGCTGGAGAAGGGCGCGGTCGTGGATGATGACCGCTCAATCGAGGCGTCGATCCGCGAGGCGCTGTCTCTGCCCGGCCGGCAGGAGGGGGCCGCCGGTCCGGTGTCTCCTGACGCCGTGCCGGATGCGTCGGCCCCTGACCGTGGCGACGCCGAGGACGAGGTGGAGGAGGAGATCGCGGACGAGCAGGAGGATGCAGTCGGCGCCGCGGAGTCGGACACCCACGTCCCGCCGCAGGCCGTCCAGGACGCGGCAGCCAAGGCGCTCAGGGTCCGGGCCGAGAAGCCCGCGAGCGAGCGCGGCATGACGTCGATCGGACTGGCACGAGCTCGGGACCTGAGCAACGGCACGGCGATCTCCATCGCCACGATCCGCCGGATGAAGGCGTACTTCGACCGCCACGAGATCGACAAGCAGGGCTCGACCTGGGACGACCAGGGCAAGGGGTGGCAGGCGTGGCACGGCTGGGGCGGCGACGCCGGCCGGGCCTGGGCCAACCGCATCCTGGAGCGCGAGGACCGGGTCGATGGCGGGGAGCGCCTGTCCCTCGCCGACACCATCGAGGCTGACCGCCCGACTCGCGGTCCGCGAGGCCGCGGGCTCTACGCCGCCGAGGAGGCGATCCGCTGGAGCGAGACCGGCGGACGGACCGATGCGGCGAAGCGCGAGCAGGCCCGGATCGTCTACGAGTGGCGCCAGCGCATCGCGGAGCCCTACGGCCACGAGTTGTCGACGGCCGCGGACCTGGAGGACGCCAACCGCCGCCCGGTGCCGGGCCAGAAGGAACTCGCGGAACTGCTGGCCGCCGGGCTCCGGCGCGTGTACCGCGCTGGCGGCGAGGCGGTGCGGAACGAGATCGAGCGCATCGAGGCCGACCCGGACCTGCGGAAGCGCATCGCCCGCGGCGACGCCGAGGTAGGCCGCGGCGGCGATCTCCCTGCGCCGGCCCGTGCTGCGGACTGCTCCTGCGGATGCTGCGGCGGAGAGCCTGACCCGTACCTCGTCCGCCTGTCGCTGTCGGAGCGGATGGCCGCCCCCTTCGAGCCGAGCGACGGGATGGCACTGGCCCTGCCGAAGCGGAAGGCCATCAAGCCGACCCCGGCCACCGACATGCCCGAGTCGCTGTTGGACGAGATCGACCCAGAGGACGCGATCTCGGCGGTGGCCCGGACCACGGCAGCTGCCCAGGCCGGCAAGGTGCGCGGCACGGCGACCGCCGCTCTCCAGGCGCAGGGCATCGGCGGGACGCTGCCCAGGGCTGGGGCGATCCCCTCCGTCGTGGCCGGCGCGGTCAAGGCGCTGGCGGAGTCGTCGGACCTCGCGCAGGCTCAAGGCGACATCAACACGATCTTCGGCCTCGGGCGCTCGCAGGAGCAGCGCGCCGAGGGGGCCGAGACCTACCTCTACTCGGCGCTCCTGGAGTCGCAGTCGTGCGACCCGTGCCTCTCCCACGACGGCGAGGTCTTCGGCGCGGGCGAGCTGGACGAGCACAGCACCCCGGCCTCCTGGTGCGAGGGTGGCGACAGATGTAACTGTCTGTCAGTGGGTCTGCCCCCGGAGGGCTCCGAGTGAGTCTCGATCTCGTTGAGATGTACCGGGGCGGGGCGAGCCTGTCCGAGATCGCTGATGCCTCGGACAAGAGCTACTACGCGGTTCGACGAGACCTGATGGCGGCCGGCGTAGAGATCAGGCCGAGGGGGCGTCCCCAGCGAGAGTTGCCGCCAGACATAGGAGCTGTCTCTGACCGGGAGATCGCACGTAGGGAAGGCGTGACTCCAAGAGCGATCGCCACGCTCCGCAAGCGCCGCGGATTCTGATCTTCGCGACGGCATCATCAACCGCAGTCCTGGCCTTCAACTCCCACCCGTTGACGTACACGGGCTCGAAGTCGCGATGCCAGGCGGCGTGGTGCTTGGCGCAAAGCCATCGGACTGACACCTGAGCGTTGTAGTCGTCATGGTGCGCGTGAAGCCGCGTTGCCCTACCTTCTCCGCAGACCTCGCACGGCCCGCACCGAAGTGCTCCAGACGCTAGGGCAGATGACACTGCGCTTTCAGATGTGCCACGCCTCGCCCGTGCGATAGCTTCGAGCATGTCGCCATAGACATGCACGGCGACAGCAGATGGCAGCGGCGGCGGGGGGTGTTCGGCCCAGCACTTGCGCATGAGACAGGATACCGTCTGTCAATGTTTTTGTGCGCTTGATCGATGTTTTTGCGCGTGATTCCCTAACCTTCATGGCTGCCGACGCACCGACCCCGGCTGTTCGCACCTCCGAGCTGGACGCCCCTTCCTACGCCGAGGGCGAGGAGGGCCGGCGCTGCCTGGACTGCGTGATGTCGTGGCAGGGCTACGGTGACGAGGTCGCCCGGCAGGGCTGCCGGCTGTACGCCTTCGACACCGAGGCCGGGTACAAGCCATGGTACGTCTGCTCGTCCTTCCGCGCTCCGCAGCGC
>CALGIB010000813.1 GCA_937915955.1 uncultured Pseudomonadota bacterium | reverse complement strand
AGCGCCTGCGAGCTGCCCGAGGAGCGCCAGGCCTGCCAGGCCAGCCAGGGCGCCTTGTGCCGGACCAGGCGTCCGCCCAGCACGAAGCCCTCGCCGGCCTCGGTCCGCGGCGGACCCGCCTCGATCCAGGGCGGCACCACCTCGGCTCCCGGGCACCCCGCGGCCTCCAGCTCTCTGGCCATGTAGTGGCTGAGGACGAGGGTCCGAGCTCCCTCGAGGGCTCCGAGGCGGGCCTCGGTCAGGGCCAGCAGCCGCTGCCGGTAGGCCGGCTCCGGCAGGCAGATCGAGCAGGCCGTGTCTCCCATCCTCCGCGCGCAGGCGGCGCCGTCGGGGAGGCTGCGACCCGGCCCCGGGCAGAACATCCGGTGGTCCTGGACGGTCACCACCGCGCGACCGGTGGCGCTGGCCAGCTTCAGCACCGTCGGGTTCATCACGTTGTGAAGATGAACGATCTCTGCCTGTTGGAGCAGATCTACGAGACCGGAGAGGCCCGAGCTGGAGGCCACTGGGCTGGCCAGGCCGCGGATCTGCGTCCCGGTGACCCCGCTGGGGAGGCTGGACTGCTGCCGACCGTAGGCCAAGCTCACCCGGTGGCGGCGCCGCTGCTCGGCCACCAGATCGCGCAGGTGAACGTCCGCGCCCCCCTTGCGGGAGACCCGATCGACCAGGTGCAGCACCCTCACGCGGGGCTCACTTGGACTTCTTCTTGCCCTTGCTCTTCTTCTTGCTCGGGGGCACGAAGTCGCCGAAATAGACCGAGGCCTCGAGGCCCACCTGACCGTAGCGGCCGCCCAGCCCCTTCACGGTCTCCTGGCTGTCCGCGGGGTCGATCATGTGCTCGAGGGGCACGTGGTAGGCGGTGAACAGGCCCAGCTCGTAGGCCTGGGTCTTGTTTCGATAGATGCCGCCAAACTGCGCCCGGACCAGGAAGAAGCTGACCTCGAGCTGGTCGTTGTCCCCGTCCGTGTAGCGGTCCTTGCCCAGCCCGCCGCCCACGCCCAGGTAGGTGTGGAAGCCGCTGCTGCTGGACAGCATGCGGTCGAAGTCCACGTCGAACCAGCGCGTGTACCAGCCCGGTCCGCCGCCCAGGCCCGCGCGCGCGCTCAGCCGGCTCTCGGTGTCCAGGTAGAAGAGCCCCCGCGCCGCGACCTCGATGTCGCCGGGGCGAAAGTCGAAGTCCCAGTCCTCTCCCATGGCGTTGGGGAAGCTGCCTGGGAAGCGGGTCGGGTAGAACACGGTGGAGACGCTGGGGCCGACGCCCCACATGTAGGCGGCGTCCGCCGCGTGCGCGGCGCCGCTCGTCGCGAGCAGCAAGGTCAGGCCAGTCAGCACCACACGCTCCGTTGTCGAGCCGGACGGGAGACCTACAGCCTATCCCGCCTACGCGCCTGGACCGCTCGCCTACTTGTCCCGCTTCTTCTTCCGGTCGTCCTCCATCGGCGTGACGGTGATCTCGACCGACTTCGGGCCGGGGGTCACCGAGAAGGTCTGCCCCGCGAAGGTGTAGGTGCCCTCGGGCAACATGCCGTCGTAGCTGCCGCCCCCCTCGACCCGACGCTGGGCAGCCTCGACCGCGGCGCGCTGGTCCGGGAGCATCGGCATCTGCTCCACCGTCAGCGTCGACGGCGCCAGCGGCTCGGTCCCCAGCCGTACGCGACCGTAGGCGGTGTCAATGGACCACAGCCAGTCGATGACCTCACGGGTGCCGTCGATCCTGGCGGCCGCGGTGAGCCGCTCGTAGGCGTCCAGCACCTCGCCCTCGTTGCGCGCCGCCATCGCGCCCGCGACGTAGTCGTCGTAGGTCAGCGGCACCTCCAGCACCTCGACCTTCTCGTAGAGCCGCGCCACGCCCGTCCAGACCTGGCGCTTGGCGAGCTTGAGCATCTCGTCGTGGAGGCGAAAGTACTCGGCCCGCACCGCGGGATCGACCTCGGCCCAGGGGTCCGCCTCTTCCTGAGCGAACGTCAGGGTCGTGAGCAGCAGGAAGAACATGCAGGTCCGGTCCAGGAGGTCTGTCTACGGATTCTCGATCGCCGATCCACATATCGAAGAACACCGCTGGCCGAAAGAACCATGCCATCCGACCAAGTGACTGAGATCGTTGGAGTCATGGGTTGGCACGGAGCTTGAAATCAAAGGAAGCGCACACCCCACCCAAGCCAAGGAACGTGCCATGACCCGCCGCCTGCTGATCCACTCCCTCCTCCCCCTCGCCACCCTGGGCGCGCTGGTCGCCTGCGGCACCGCCGAGCGCACCGCCGACACCCGGGCGCTGGAGCTGGTCGAACAGATCGAACTCACCGAGACCACCGAGTCCCCGCCCCTGGAGGACCTCGCCGCCCTGCAGCCCGTCGCGGTGACCGTCGAGGTGGTGCTGGAGGAGCCGCAGGAGACCATCGAGAGCTTCCAGACCCTGGTGCGCAGCGGCGAGAACCTGGTGCTCATCGCCCAATGGGCCGAGGTCTCGGTCGAGGAGCTCCTGATCGTGAACGAGGGCCTGGACCCGGGCGAGCCGCTCTTCCCCGGCCAGCCCCTTGCCATCCC
>CALGIB010000812.1 GCA_937915955.1 uncultured Pseudomonadota bacterium | reverse complement strand
AGTCCAGCAGCACGGCCCGTCCCTGGGGGGTGAGCAGCACGTTCTCGGGCTTCAGGTCCCGGTGCACGACGCCCTTGGCGTGGGCGTGGGTGAGCGCGTCCGCCAGCTGGCGGAGCAGCCCGACGACCTCGGCCGGCGGCAGCGGAGCGCCCAGGAAGGCCTCGAGTGAGCGGCCCTGGACCCGCTCCATCACGATGGCCGGCGGCTCCTCGATCACCTCGATCACCCTGGAGATGCCCGGGTGATCGAGGCTCAGGCCGACCCGCCCCTCGCGGGCGAAGCGCTCGGCGAAGCCCGCGCTGGCCGCCAGGTGGGGGTGCATCAGCTTGATGGCCACCGTGCCCTGGTCCCGCCGCGTGGGGTCCTGGTGCTCGGCCTCGTAGACCGCGCCCATGCCGCCTTGACCGACGAGGTCGAGGACGCGGTAGGGGCCGATGGTGAGGGGCTTCACGGGGACTGCTTAGCCGGCTGCAGCTCAGAGCCGCGAGTTCAGGGCGTCCAGCTCGTCGCGGAGGCTCTGCAGGGCCTCCTCGAGCTCCGCCAGGCGGGCCTCGAGCGCCGCCTCCTCGGGCTCGGCGCTCTCCGAGCGGCTCCGGATCGCCCCCACCGCGTCGGCCGCGGCCTCGCGCTCGCCCTCGATCCTCGAGAGCTTCGCCAGGGCCTGCAGGCCCCGCAGGCTGTCTTCGTCGCCGACCTGGCCCAGGGCGCCGATGACCTGCTGGCGGGTCCGGTAGTGCAGGTCGGTGAGCAGGGGATCCAGGGCTCTGGCGAGGCGCTCCTCGGCGCCCTCGCCGGCCTTGTCCTCGAGCCGCCGGGCGATGCGCGAGCTGGCCTGGATGGCCTCGTGAAGGATCTCGGTCGGGACCCCGCCGTCCACGTAGGCCAACACCAGTGACAGCTCGGGGCGGCCGCCCTCCTGGCCGAGGACCTGGAGCGCCTGTGCCTGAACGGGGTTGTGGTCGCCGAGGCGCTGGCGCACCGCGGAGCGGGCCTCGGTCAGGGCGCGGCGACGGTCGTGGCGGCGCAGCTGTCCCAGCAGGGTGGCGCG
>CALGIB010000811.1 GCA_937915955.1 uncultured Pseudomonadota bacterium | reverse complement strand
CTGCTGGCTGGGGGCACGGACCTGCTCCCCTCGATGAAGCAGGGCCTGTTCACGCCGGTGAGCCTGGTCGCCCTGGCCGGCCTGCCCGAGCTGACCGGCGTGCGCGTCGTGGACGGCGGCCTGCGCGTCGGCGCCATGACCAGCCTGCGCGAGCTGGCCATCCACCCCCACGTCAACGCCCGCTTTCCGGCCCTGGCCCTGGCGGCCCGGGGCGTGGCCACCTCGACGATCCAGCGCATGGGGACCCTCGGCGGCAACCTCATGCTGGACACGCGCTGTCGCTTCTACAACCAGAGCCACTTCTGGCGTGGGGCCCTCGATCACGCCGCTGGCGGCTGCCTGAAGTGTTCGGACGCCGGCGCCTGCCACGTCGCCCCCAAGGGCCAGGGCTGCTACGCCGCGCACTCGGCGGACACGGTGCCGGTGCTCTGGCTGCGGGACGCGCGCGTCGAGCTCACCAGCGCCGACGGCACCCGGATGGTGCCCCTGTCCCGGCTCTACGACGGCTCGGACGGGAGGTGGTGGCTGCGGACCCGACCCGGCGAGATCCTCGTCGCGGTGCACCTCCCTCGCCCGGCCGGTCAGGTCGTCCAGCGCAAGCTGCGCAGCCGCGGCGCCATCGACTACCCCCTGCTGCTCTCGGCGGTGAAGCTCGACGAGGCGGGGGGACGCGTCGTGATCTCGTCGGTCGGACCGGCCCCGCTCGAGATCCCGGAGGTCGCCGGGCTGCTGGCCGAGCGCCGCTTCGACGAGGTGGCCGAGCTGGCCTCCAAGGCCGTGCAGCCCCTGTCTACCCACGTCCGACCCGCCTGGTGGCGCAAGCGGATGGTCCGGGTCGAGGTCCAGCGCGCGCTCGAGGCCGCGCTCGCGCTCCATGTGGGGTGAGCTGGCCTGCCTGGCCTCGGCCGCCTGCTGGGCCAGCGCCAGCCTGATCTACCGACGCCTGGGCAAGGAGACGCGGCCCATGGCCCTGAACCTGCTCAAGAGCGGCCTGGCCACCCTGCTGCTGGCCGGGACGCTGCTGGCGGTCGAGGGCTGGAGGCCTCCCGGCTGGGAGCAGCTGGGCTGGCTGGCCCTGTCCGGCCTGGTCGGCCTGACCATCGGCGACAGCCTGTACTTCGGCGCGCTGACGACGCTCGGACCCCGGAAGACCCTCCTGATCTGGAGCCTCGCGCCCGCGCTCACCGCCGCGCTGGCCTGGCCCGTGCTGGGCGAGCCGGTCACCGCCGGCATGCTCGGAGGCATGGCCCTGACCCTGGGCGGGATCGCCCTGGTGATCACCGACCGCGAGGGAGCGGGCGTGGGGGTCACGACGAAGAAGGGGGTGCTGCTCGCGCTGGGCGCGACAGCCTGCCAGGCCGTCGGGTGCGTGCTGACCAAGCTCGGCGACGACGGCGTCAGCTCCCTCGCGATCTCGACGATCCGCTTGGGAGCGGCGGTTCCGGTGCTCCTCGTGCTGGTCCTCCTCGCGGGCCAGGGCAGCGACCTCGCCAAGGGCAGCCGGCCTGGCTACGCCGGCAAGCTCGTGGCGGGTTGCCTCGTCGGCACCTACGCGGGCCTCTGGCTGTCGATGTACGGCCTGACGCGCATCGACGCCGGGGTCGCGGTGACCCTGAGCACGACCACGCCGCTGTTCATCCTCCCCCTGGTGGCCTTGTTCGAGAAGGAGCGGATCGGTCCCCGGGCCATCCTCGGGGCGCTCGTCGCGGTCGGCGGAGTCGCCGTTCTCCTCCTGGCGGCTTGACACGTCCACGCTCGCCTCGATTAGGCTGCCCCGTCCCGACCACAAGGAGGACCCGATGTCCACTGCACTCCCCAAGTCCCTCGCCACCGCCGCCCTGTCCGGCCTCATGATCGGAGCCCTCGTCGCCTGCGGTGACGAAGAGGCTCCCCAGCCCGAGGTGAAGTCGGCCGAGCCGCCCGCTCCCCCGGCCAACCAGCCCGCCGAGGCTCCCCAGCCCGCCGCCATCCCCGAGCACGCCTGCAAGGGCATGAACGACTGCAAGGGCCAGGGCGGCTGCCACGTCGAGGGCGCCAACAGCTGCTCCGGCGCCAACGACTGCAAGGGCGCCGGCGGCTGCTGCACCATGGCCGACAAGGAGACCTGTCCCTCCGAGGGTGACATGGACGCCGCCCCCACCGAGGGCGCCGCCGCGGCTCCCAAGGACGCGGCCGCGGCCCCCAAGGAGGCCCCCGCCGAGGGCGCGAAGGCCGTCGGCACCGCCGAGAAGAAGGGCGCCGAGGCGGCCCCGGCCGAGGCCGTCGGCGACGCCCCGAAGAAGGGCGCCACCGAGGGCGGCGAGAAGAAGGCCAGCACCGGCGGCGCCAAGAAGCGCTGAAGTCTTGCCGAAGTCGAAGACCCACCCTCGCTCACCCAGGTTCCGCACCACGGACCTGGGCGTGGGGGTGGGTTTTCGCGTCCCCCACTACCGCCAGGTGGTGGAGGAGCACCCCGAGATGGACTGGTTCGAGTGCATCTCCGAGAACTTCATGGAGGACGGGGGCAGCCCCCTGGCGCACCTCGACGCCCTGCGCGAGGCCTACCCGGTCATCCTCCACGGCGTGAGCGCCAACCTGGGCGGCCACGAAGACCTCGAGCACAGCCGCCGGCTGGCCCGCCTCTGCAAGCGCGTCGACCCGCCCTGGGTCAGCGACCACGTCTGCTGGACGGGGGCGCCGGGCCTGATGACCCACGACCTGCTCCCGCTGCCCTACACCGAAGGCGTGGTGGAGCACCTGGCGGCCCGGACGAAGGCCCTGCAGGACCGCCTCGAGCGCCCCTTCGGCCTGGAGAACGCCAGCAGCTACGCGACCTGGGCCGAGTCCACCATGACCGAGTGGGACTTCCTGCGAGCGGTCGTCGAGGAGGCCGACTGCGGCATCCTGCTGGACGTCAACAACATCTTCGTCTCGGCCTGCAACCACGGCTTCGACCCTCTGGAGTACCTGAACAAGGTCCCCCACGAGCGGGTGCTCCAGATCCACCTCGCCGGGCACTCGGTCTACGAGACCCACCGCCTTGACACCCACGATCACGCCGTCTGCGACGAGGTCTGGGCGCTCTACCGTCGAGCCATCGAGCTCTGCGGGCCAGTCTCGACGTTGATCGAGTGGGACGCCCACATCCCCTCCTTCGCCCGCCTCCAGCAAGAGGCCGCAAAGGCCCGGGCGATCAAGGCTCAGGTCCTCTCCGAGGCCGACGATGCGACCTGACTGGCGCGAGCACGTCGCGGCGATGATCGTCGGCCGCTCCCGGCTCGACGGTGCCCTGCTGGCCGGCAGCCTCTCGCTGGACCCGACGCAGCAGCTGCAGATCTACCGGGACCAGTACCTGCTCCGCGTGCCCGAGGCCCTTGGACAGGACCGCCCCGGCCTGTGCGCCCTGCTCGGCGAGGCCTGGGAGCCGCTCTGCCAGGCCTACCTGCTGGCCCACCCGCCTCGGAGCTGGTCGCTGGAGCACCTGCCCTACGCGCTCGAGGCCTTCCTCGTCGAGCAGGGCGCGCCCACCCAGCAGATCGCGATGTGTAGGCTCGACGAGGCCGTTCAGGCCAGCTTCTTCGCGGCCGCCGGCCGCACCCCCCGCCCGGACGAGCTGAGCGGCCTCCCGGCGCTGACCCTTCAGCCCCACGTGCGCCTGCTGAGGCTCGCCGTTGACGTGCACGTCTTCCGCAGCGCCGTGCTGGGCAAGCAG
>CALGIB010000810.1 GCA_937915955.1 uncultured Pseudomonadota bacterium | reverse complement strand
CACATCGTCGAAGAACTGGACCTCGTCGGGGGCCCCTGAGGCCCCCCCGACCCATGGTCTTCGTCGATGACTTCAATGGAAACAATCGATTGGAACAATAGGTCGAGACCTGCCTACGCTGCGCCTCCTGCGGGTTAGTTTCCCGACCCTGTTTCTCCACGCGTTCCCACCCAACGGAGCCGCCGCATGAGCTGGTTCTCGAACCTGTGGGCCACGACGATCGGCAAGAAGATCGTCATGGCCGTCACCGGGTTGATCGTCTTCGGATTCGTGCTGGGCCACATGTCCGGCAACCTGCTGATCTTCGCCGGCCCAGAGGTCTTCAACGGCTACGCGCACACCCTGCAGACCAGCGGCCCGCTGCTGTGGGGCACGCGCATCACGCTGCTCCTGGCCATCCCCCTGCACATCGTGTCCGCCGTCCAGCTGACCCGGCTGAACATGGGCGCCCGGCAGCAGGCCTACGCGAAGCACGAGAAGAAGGCCACCACGCCGATGGCCATGATGATGAAGTACGGCGGCCTGCTGCTGATGGTCTTCATCCTCCTGCACCTGGCGCACTACACGCTGCACCTGACCCACCCGCAGTTCGCGACCTACCTGACGGCCGAGGGTCACCACGACGCCTACCGCATGGTGATCGAGGGCTTCAGCGACCCGGTCTACGTGGGCCTCTACGTGCTCTCGATGCTGGCCCTCTGGGGCCACCTCGACCACGGCGCCTGGTCCATGTTCCAGACGCTGGGCCTGAGCCACCCAGACTACGACGACGCCCGCCGCAACTTCGCGCGCGTCTTCGCTGCCATCATCGTGCTCGGCTTCTCGTCGGTCCCCATCTACGTCCTGATCACCGGAGGTGCCGCATGATCCTCGACGGCAAGTGCCCCACCGGGCCCATCGAGACCGCCTGGGACCGCCACCGCTTCGAGATGAAGCTGGTCAACCCCGCCAACAAGCGCAAGCACCACGTCATCGTCGTGGGGACCGGCCTGGCTGGCGCGTCCGCGGCCGCCAGCCTGGGGGAGATGGGCTACAACGTCACCGCCTTCTGCTACCAGGACAGCTCGCGGCGCGCGCACAGCATCGCGGCCCAGGGCGGCATCAACGCGGCGAAGAACTACCAGAACGACGGGGACTCCATCCACCGGCTGTTCTACGACACGGTGAAGGGCGGCGACTACCGCAGCCGTGAGCGCAACGTCTACCGCCTGGCCCAGGTCTCGAACAACATCATCGACCAGGCCGTGGCCCAGGGCGTGCCCTTCGGTCGCGAGTACGGCGGGCTGCTGGACAACCGCTCCTTCGGCGGCGCCCAGGTCAGCCGCACCTTCTACGCCCGCGGGCAGACCGGCCAGCAGCTGCTGATCGGCGCCTACCAGGCGCTCGCCCGCCAGGTGAAGACGGGCAAGGTCAAGCTGCACACCCGCAGCGAGATGCTGGACCTCATCGTCGTCGACGGCAAGGCCCGCGGCGTCGTCATCCGCGACCTCGTGACCGGCACGATCAGCTCGCACACCGCGGACGCGGTGGTCCTGGGCACGGGCGGCTACGGCAACCTGTTCTACCTCTCGACCAACGCGATGGGCTGCAACGCCACGGCGGCCTGGGCCGCCCACCGGCGCGGCGCCTACTTCGCCAACCCCTGCTACACGCAGATCCACCCGACCTGCATCCCGGTCAGCGGGCACTACCAGTCCAAGCTGACGCTGATGAGCGAGTCGCTGCGCAACGACGGCCGCGTCTGGGTGCCTCGGGACCCCGCGGACGTCACCAAGGACCCGAACACCATCCCCGAGGACAAGCGCTTCTACTACCTCGAGGAGAAGTACCCCAGCTTCGGCAACCTGGTGCCTCGCGACGTCGCGGCCCGCAACGCCAAGCTCGTCTGCGACCAGGGCCTGGGCGTCGGTCACGAGGTCGACGGCGAGCGCCGCGCCGTCTACCTGGACTTCAAGGAGGCCATCGGCCGCCTCGGCAGGGACCTCGTCGAGGCCCGCTACGGCAACCTCTTCCACATGTACGCGAAGATCACCGGCGAGGACCCCTACACCACGCCGATGCGCATCTACCCCGCGGTCCATTACACGATGGGCGGCCTCTGGGTGGACTACAACCTGATGAGCAACCTGCCCGGGCTGCACGTCATCGGCGAGGCGAACTTCAGCGACCACGGCGCCAACCGCCTGGGCGCCTCGGCGCTCATGCAGGGTCTGGCCGACGGCTACTTCGTGCTGCCCTACACCCTCGGGCACTACATCGCGACCGAGGGCAAGGGCGTGAAGCCCCTGGCCGCGGACGCGCCCGAGGTGCTGCAGGCCGAGCAGGCCGTCAAGGAACGCATCCAGAAGCTCATGGACGCCAAGGGCAAGACGCCGGTGGACGCCTTCCACCGCCGCCTGGGCCTCATCATGTGGAACCGCTGCGGCATGGCTCGGACCAAGGAGGGCCTCGAGGCGGCGCTGCAGGAGATCCCCGCCCTGCGCGACGAGTTCTGGGCCGACGTGTCCATCCCGGGCAGCGCCCAGGACCTGAACACCAGCCTGGAGAAGGCGCTGCGCCTGGCCAACTTCTTCGAGCTGGCCGAGCTCTTCGCCCACGACGCCCTGGCCCGCTGCGAGTCCGCCGGCGGTCACTTCCGCGAGGAGTGGCAGACCGAGGAGGGCGAGGCCCAGCGCGACGACGAGAACTTCAGCCACGTCTCGGCGTGGGAGTTCAAGGGCGTCGGACAGCCCCCCGAGATGCACATCGAGCCGCTGAGCTTCGAGTACGTCAAGCTCACCCAGCGCAGCTACAAGTAGAGGTCGGACGATGAAGCTCACTCTCAAGGTGTGGCGCCAGAAGGGCGCAGCGGATGGCGGATCGTTCCAGACCTACGAGGTCGAGGCCAGCAAGGACATGTCCTTCCTGGAGATGCTCGACGTGGTGAACGAGCAGCTCGAGACCCAGGGGCAGGAGCCGATCTCCTTCGACCACGACTGCCGCGAGGGCATCTGCGGCACCTGCGGCTTCGTGGTGGACGGCGTGGCCCACGGCCCCGAGAAGGAGACCACGATCTGCCAGACGCACATGCGTCGCTACAGCGCTGGCCAGACCATCGTGATCGAGCCCTTCCGGGCCACGGCCTTCCCGATCATCAAGGACCTGATGGTCGATCGCACCGCGATGGACCACATCATCGAGGCCGGCGGCTACGTCAGCGTGCGGACCGGCTCGGCCCCCGACGCCCACACCATGCCGGTGAACAAGGCGGACTCGGACCTGGCCTTCGACGCGGCGACCTGCATCGGCTGCGGAGCCTGCGTGGCCTCGTGCCCGAACGCCTCGGCGATGCTGTTCACCTCGGCCAAGGTCAGCCACCTGGCGCTGCTGCCCCAGGGCCAACCAGAGCGCTACGAGCGCGTCTCGGCCATGGTCGCGAAGATGGACGAGGAGGGCTTCGGCGGCTGCACGAACCACGGCGAGTGCGCGGCGGTCTGCCCCAAGGGCATCAGCCTGGGCAACATCGCGCGCATGAACCGGGACCTGCTCAAGGCCAAGCTGCTGGGCAAGTAGGGGCAGGCCAGCACCCGTGTTCTTGCTCAGCCTGCTCCTGGCGTGCGACAGCACCCGCGTGCTGATCCACTGGGAGTGGGCGTGGGAGAGCCGCTCGGGCGAGGTCACCGAGGAGCCGCTGCGCGCCCTGGACTGGGTCA
>CALGIB010000809.1 GCA_937915955.1 uncultured Pseudomonadota bacterium | reverse complement strand
GAGTGGCGAGGTGCACCTCGCCGTGGGCGTGTTCCGCGAGGTGCCCGGCAACCACGTTCAGCGCGCGCTGTTCCGGGATCGCTTCGTCTGCGTGACCCGCAAGGACCACCCGGCGCTGGAGGAGGGCCTGGACCTGGACACCTACTGCCGCCTCGACCACATGCTGGTCTCTCCCCGAGGTCGAGGCCCGGGGGTCGTCGACCACTTCCTCGAGCGCGAGGGCCGCGAGCGCCGCGTCGTGCTGCGGGTGCCCCACTTCCTCGTGGCGCCGCTGCTGGTGGCCCGCACGGACATGGTCCTGACCCTGGCCAGCCGCGTCGCCTGCCGCCTGGCCGAGGTGCTCGAGCTGGACGTGCACGAGCCCCCGCTGAAGCTGCCGACGTTCACCACGCGCATGGTCTGGCACGCCCGCTTCCAGCACGACCCGGCCCACCGCTTCCTGCGCACGCGCCTGAGCGAGGCCGCGGCGCTGATCGGCGACGCGGAGACCTGCTCGTGATCCAGGTGCAGCGGGACGGGCCCGTCACCACCGTGCTGATCGACCGGCCGGAGCGCCGGAACGCGGTCGATCGGGCCACCGCCGCGGAGCTGGCGCAGGCCTTCCGGGACTTCGAGGCCGACGACGACGCGCTGGTGGCGGTGCTGGGCGGCACCGGGGGCCACTTCTGCGCGGGCGCGGACCTGAAGGGCGTTGCCCAGGGCCAGCCCAACCGCCTGGATCCCCAGGGCGAGGGGCCCATGGGCCCCAGCCGCATGCAGCTCGACAAGCCCGTGATCGCGGCGATCTCGGGCCACGCCGTCGCCGGCGGCCTGGAGCTGGCCTGCTGGGCCGATCTGCGCGTGGCCGACGAGGACGCCGTGCTGGGGGTGTTCTGCCGCCGCTGGGGCGTGCCGCTGATCGACGGCGGCGCCGCGCGTCTGCCTCGCCTCATCGGCCTCTCCCGGGCGCTGGACCTGATCCTCACCGGGCGCCCGGTCTCCGCCCAGGAGGCCCTGGCCATCGGCCTGGTCAACCGGGTGGTGCCCTCGGGCGGGGCGCTCGCGGGCGCTCGACGGCTGGCCCTGCAGATCGCGGCCTTCCCCCAGGCCTGCCTGCGAGCCGACCGCCGCAGCGCGCACGCCGCCCTGGACGCGCCCTTGCTCTCGTCCCTGGCCAGCGAGTTCGAGGGGGGCCTCGAGGTCCTGCACGAGGCGCTGGAAGGGGCTCGCCGGTTCTCCTCGGGCCAGGGCCGCCACGGCAGCTTCGAGGACCCGGAGTGAACCTCCTCGGCGCCACCGCCTCCGAGCTCGCCGCCCAGGTCGACTGCACGCCCGCCGAGGCCCGCAGGGTGCTGGCCTGCCTGGTCAGCCAGGGCTCGACGCACCTATCGGGCATGAAGCGCCCCGTCAGCAAGCGCATCCAGGCCCGCATCCAGCAGCACAGCTGGAGCCGCCCCCGGGTGCTCGCCCGGGTCGAGGACGCCGACGACCACAGCCTGCGCTACCTCTTCGAGCTCGACGACGGCGCTCGGGTCGAGGCGGTCCGCATCCCCCTGGAGAGAGAAGGCCGCTTCTCCGTCTGCCTCTCCTCGCAGGTCGGCTGCGCCATGCGCTGCGACTTCTGCGCCACGGGCCGCCTGGGCTTGACCCGCAACCTCACGGCCGCCGAGATGGTGGGCACCTGGCTGACCGTCCGGGACGAGGCCCCCGGCCGCGTGACGGGCTCCGTGTTCATGGGCCAGGGCGAGCCCTTCCACAACTACGAGCAGGTGCTGCGGGCCGCCTCCGTCCTGTCCCACCCCTGCGGTGGCCGGATCTCCGCGAAGTCGATCACCATCAGCACGGTCGGGCTCGTGCCGCAGATCCATCGCTTCGCCGACGAGCGGCAGCCCTTCCGCCTGGTGATCAGCCTCACCTCGGCCCTCCCCCAGCGCCGCGCGCTGCTGCTGCCGATGGCCTCGCGCTGGAGCCTCGAGGAGTTGGCCGAGGCCCTGAGGCGCGTCCAGCGGGTGCAGGGCCGCCGCATGACCCTGGCCTGGGTGCTGATCGGCGGCCTCACCGACCAGCCGGAGGAGGTCGCCGAGATCGCCCGGGTGTTCGGCGACATGCCCCTGCGCATCAACCTCATCGACGTCAACGAGGCCCGCGACGAGGGCTACGCCAGGTCCTCCACGGAGCAGCGCGACCGCTTCATCGACGCGCTGCAAGCACTGGAAGCGCCCGTCGTCCGACGCTACTCGGTGGGCGCGACCCAGAGCTCGGCCTGCGGCATGCTCGCCTCGGCCTTTCAGGAGGAGTCCACATGCGTCTGAAGGGCAAGCTCGCGCTGGTGACCGGCGCGAGCCGCGGCATCGGCCAGGCCATCGCGACCGGGATGGCCCGCGAGGGCGCAGAGGTGGTCCTGGTGAGCCGCAGGATCGAGGGCCTGGAGGAGGCCGCCGCGGCCATCCGGGCCGAGGTCCCAGGCTGCACGCTGCACACGCGGGCCTGCCACGTGGGTCGCTCGGAGCAGATCCAGGCGCTGTTCGACGGCCTGCCCGGGGTGCCCGACATCCTGGTCAACAACGCCGCCACCAACCCCTACTTCGGCCCCATGGTCCACGCCGAGATGCCCGCCTGGGACAAGACCTTCGAGGTGAACCTCAAGGGCCCCTTCGAGCTCTCGCGCGGCCTGGCCCGGGCCTGCATGGCGGAGAAGAAGCCAGCCAGCATCATCAACGTGAGCTCGGTGTTCGGCATGAACGCGGCCCCCTTCCAGGGCATCTACGCGATGACCAAGGCCGCCCTGGTCAGCCTCAGCAAGACCCTGGCGCACGAGTGGGGTGCGGCCGGAATCCGCGTGAACGTCATCGCCCCGGGGCTGGTTGAGACCCGCTTCGCCCAGGCCATCCTGGCCGACCCCGAGATGACCCGCTTCTTCACGGACCGGGCGGCTCTGGGCCGCGTCGGCCAGCCCGAGGAGGTCTCCGGCATGGTCGTCTTCCTGGCCAGCGACGAGGCCAGCTTCGTGACGGGGCAGCTGTTCCCGATCGACGGCGGCTTCACCTCCATCTGATGCTCCTGTCGCTCCTGGCCTGCAGCGAGCCCGGCCCCTTGGTGGTCCTGGTGAGCCTCGACACCGTCCGCGCCGACGCCCTGGGGGCCTATGGCCACGCCGAGGCGCACACGCCGAACCTGGACGGCCTCGCCCAGGACGGGCTGCTCTTCGAGATGGCGCTGGCCCACAGCCCGACGACGCTGGCCAGCCACGCCGCCATCTTCTCGGGCCTGGACAGCCACGGTCACGCCGTCGTCCGCAACGGCTATCCGCTCTACGAGCGGCTGGATCTGCTGCCCGAGCGCTTCGCCGCGGCGGGATGGGACACCATAGGGGTCGTCGGCGCCTCGCCACTCGAGCACGCGATGGGGCTGGACCAGGGCTTCCGGGTCTACGTCGACCACGACCTGAAGCCCTGGGAGGGACAGGTCGAGGTCCCCGCGGACACCGTGGTCCAGCGAGCCCTGAGCGAGCTCGACGCGGCCGAGGACGGCCCCACCTTCCTGTTCGTGCACCTCTACGACGCCCACATGCCCTGGGACTCGGCCCCCGCGGCGCTGCGCGGAGAGCTGGTCGGCGACTACACCGGCCCGATCACGGGCACGACCGAGAACATCCTGGCGCTGTCGAACCCGGAGTTCCTGGCTTCGCTCGGGCCCTCGGACGTGCGCGCGGCCCAGGCCATGTACCAGGCTGAGATCGCCTGGATCGACCAGCAACTGGGCCCGCTGCTGCGGGGCCTGGAGCAGCGCCGCCCCGATCTGCTCGTCGCGCTCACCTCGGACCACGGCGAGTGCATGGGCCAGGACGAGGGCTGCCAGACGCTCTTCGGGCACGGCCCAGACGTGGATCTGGCGCTCTTGAGGGTGCCGCTGATCCTGCGCGGGACGGGCTCGCTGGCCATCGAGCCCGGGCGGGACAGCCGCCTCGCCCGCCACCAGGACCTCGGCACGACGCTGCTGACCCGCGCCGGCCTGACGCCGAGCAGCCTGGGGCAGGGCCTGGACCTGCTCGCTCCTCCACCCGCCGCCGTGATCAGCTTCGCCGAGGCCACCAAGCCCATCGAGCGCGAGGCCACGACGGCCTGGAACAACCTGCCGTTCGAGCGCTCGGTGGCCGCCTCCGGGCACCTGCTGATCGGCGATCCTCAGGCCGGTCAGGCCCACCTCTTCCGCCTCGACCCCGAGCAGACACCGACCACGGAGGATCAGCTCGGTCCCGTCCTCGTGCAACAACTCCAGGCCTTGGACCTGATCACGCCGGACCACCGCGAGCCCGAGATGACCGAGGCCATGCGCGAGGCGTTGATGCAGCTCGGCTACCTGGAGCGCTCCCCGTGAGCTTCGACCCGATCACCCTGGGCGAGATGGTCTCGACCGAGGTCACCGAGCTGCACCTGCTCCGGCACGGACGCCCCGACACCGGCGGGCTGCGCCTGGCCTACGGCCACCTGGATCTGCCGCTCAGCGCCGAGGGGCGACGCCAGTCCGACGCGCTGCTGGAGCTGGCCCGTGAGCTGCCGGACTGCGCGGGCGTCATCAGCTCGGACCTGCGGCGCTGCCTGGATCTCGCCGAGCCCCTGTCCGAGGCCCTCGAGCTGCCCCTGTGGATCTCCGCCGAGCTGCGCGAGCAGCACATGGGCGCCTGGGAGGGCCAGCCCTGGGAGGAGCTCTCGCGCACCCAGAGCCAGGCCATCAAGGACTACTGGGAGGCCTACCAGACGGCCGCGCCCCCAGGCGGCGAGAGCTACACCCAGACCGCCGATCGCGTCCGGGCCTGGCTGCGTCGGGAGTGGCCGAGGCTGCAGGGCAAGCGCTGGATCTGGGTCACCCACATCGGCGTGATCCGGGCGGTGCTCTGCCAGGCGCTGGACAAGCCAGTGGCCGAGGCCCTGCGCTTCGCCCCGGCGCGGGGCAGCCACACCCACGTGCTGCTGGCCGAGTCCGGCGGGGTCGTGCAGGTCCTGGGCGAGCGACCGGCCCGAGGGCTGGCGCGCCCGGGGCGAGGGGATCGGCCCCGGATCGCGCTGTCCGGGAGCGCCGGCGTGGGCAAGTCCACCCTGGGCCGGGCCCTGGCCGAGGAGCTCGACCTGCCCTTCCTCGACGAGGGCATGCGCAAGCGCATGGAGGCGGGCCTGAGGCTGCACGATCTGAGCCGGGACCAGCGCCGAGACCTGGTCCACGAGCTCTGGCAGGAGCAGCTCGAGGCCGAGTCCAGCGCCATCGCCGGCTACGGCGGCTTCGTGAGCGACCGCAGCAGCGTCGACTTCGCGGCCTTCTGGCTCTACTACGGCTTCGTCGAGGCGCAGGACCAGCCCGACCGCTTCGTCGGCGAGGCGCTCCAGCACGCCGAGGCCTACGATCACGTCGTGCTGCTGCCCTGGGGGGTGTTGCCCCTGAAGGCCGACGGCGTGCGCAGCAGCAACCCCTGGGTCCAGCGGCACTTCCAGGCCGCGCTCGAGGGCCTGCTGTTCCGCGAGCTGAGCGCCCCCCAGCTGCTGCGGCTGCCGGACCTCGACCTGATCGAGCAGCGGCTGCGCTGGGTGAGCGAGCGCATCGGGTAAAGCCCGCGGCCCTGCGTCCGATGCCAGGGCCGGAGGTCGGATGTGCTCTCGCTCTGTGTGATCGCTCGCGACGAAGAGGCGCTGCTGCCGGCCTGTCTGGCCTCGGTGCGAGGCCTGGTCGACGAGATCGTGGTCTGCGACACCGGCAGCGCGGATCGCACCGTCGAGCTGGCCCGGGCCGCGGGGGCGCGGGTCGTTCGGCGCACCTGGGACGAGGACTTCTCGGCCGCCCGGAACGCCGCCCTGGAGGCCTCGAGCGGCGACTGGATCCTGGTCCTCGACGCCGACGAGCGCCTGAGCCGGGCCGGCCACGAGGTGCTCCGGAGCGCCCTGCAGGACGACGACTTCGACCTGGGCATGCTGCCCCTGCACAACGCCTCACGCCTGGACGCCGACGAGGCGGAGGTGCTCTCGGGCGAGCTGCGGCGAGGCGAGGCGGTGCTCCTGCCGCGCCTGTTCCGGCGGGACCCGACGCTCCGCTGGGAGGGCCGGGTGCACGAGACGCCTCGGACCTGGCTGGCCCAGGGGCGGAGGATCCGGAGCATCCCGGCCGACCTGGTGCACCTGGGCTGCGTGCCCGAGGTGCGCGAGGCCAAGGGCAAGGACGCCCGCAACCTGGCGCTGCTCGAGCGGCGCTGCGCGGACGAGCCCGACAACCCGGTGATCTGGGGCTACCTGGCCCGAGAGCGCCTGGGCGCGGGAGACCTCCAAGGGGCCTTGGCGGCCAGCGAGCGGGGCTGGCAGGCGCTACTGCCCGCGCTGGCCCAGCGCCCTCGCCCGACCTTCGTCTCCCTGACGAGCCTCCGAGCCCACCTGCTCCTGGGCACCGGACAGGTCGACCAGGCGCTGACGACGCTCGCGCAGGCCCGAAGCTGGGGCGCTCGGCACCCCAACCTGGAGCTCCTCGGCGGGCTGGCGCTGGAGGAGTCTGGGCGCTTCGACGAGGCCGCCGCGTCCTACGAGCGCGCGCTGGCGATGCCCGGCCCCTTCGCCGAGGAGGCGCTGCCCGACGCCCAGGGCCCGGGCTGCCAGGCGCGCTT
>CALGIB010000808.1 GCA_937915955.1 uncultured Pseudomonadota bacterium | reverse complement strand
GGACGAAGTGAAGGCCCCCCCGGAGCGTGCCGCAGCCGAGGTCCAATAGTCGATGACGTGGCAGGAGCCCGTGGCGCATGAGCAGGTCGAGCTGCCACGGGCCGAGCTCACTGGGGATCCCGCCGACGAGGTCGTGCTCAAGGGCGAGGTAGGGATTGGTCATGGCAGTGGGTCGATGCTCACTCCGACCAGTTCCTCCTGGAAAGGGATCTCGAGGAGGTGAACGCCTCGCCTCGCCAGCCACGTCGCGAAACGCGCGTGCCACAACTCGCTGTACGCGTAGTCATCGTACTGCCCCGAGCTGCCATGGCCGACGGGCCTGCTCCGTAGCTGACGGCGCCACCGCTTCTCCTCTGGTCGCAGCAGAAGCACGACCTCCTCAGCTCCTATCGGAAACAGGGCTTCCTCTGGCACCAGCCCGGCGACGATCAGCAGGGGGGACAGGGCGCAGTTCTCCGGCCTCAGCTCCAGCTCTCGAATCAGGCGAACCAGACGCCCGTTCGCGGTCAGAACACCGTGGCGGATTCGTTGCGAGTCGACGAGTGGCCCCAGCATCTCCGTGAGCTCGACGACTCGGCCATATCGACTCTGCGTGCGCGCGAACGTCGATTTCCCTGCTCCCGGCGGTCCGACCAGCCAGGTCAGCCTTCGAAGAGGTACCTCGTGTTGCTCCATGTCCGCACCTCGCCGTGATCGGTGGTGAACGAGTTCAGTGGGTGTCGAGGGGCTCGCGCGTGGTCCCACCGCGCTCGTGCGTCAGTCCATGAGACCGCCCAAGCGCGTCGATTCGAAGGGGACAGGTTGATGCCCGATCGGTGAGCGCACCAGGCGTCGAAGACGAGGACATCGCCTGGATCAAGGCGTCGGCAGCAAGGCTCGCCCACGACCACGAACTCGCCGCTGCCGTCTTGCAGTGTCCCGCTGTGCAGGTCGACCGCCGGCTGGGCACTGGCTCGGTGGCTACCGGCAGCGAGCCAGACGGCCCCATTGGACTCATCAACGGAGTCCAGCGGGATCCACACCACGGCTCCAGCGTAGCTCCCGATCGGCCAGAACGGAGCGTCCTGATGCCACGGAAAGGGAGCGTGGTGGGCTCCCTTCCGGAGCGCGACGTCCTGGAATGGCGTCATCTCCAGCCCAGTCACGCCAAGCAATACGGTCCGCAGGCGGGCCAGCAGGGCACCCCCGGCGTCGTCCGTCTGGAGCCGCCCGAACCACTGGTCCATGAGCGCACTCATCGGGCGCCGACCAGGAGGCGGAGGCCGGTGTGTAAACAGCACCTGGGAAGAGGGTGGCGACTTGGCGGCATCGTCGAGCCGCCGCCGCAAGTGGGCGATCGTCTCGGGAGCCAGAGCTCCCCTCTCAACCAGAAAGCCCCGCTCCTGGAACTCAGAACGTCCCGGCCGAGACCATTCGACGGAGGACTGCGTCGCTGTGGCGCTCATGCTGCGACCTCGAAGAGCCCGACGTCCGTCAGGAGGAAGCGCACCCCCATGGCCAGCGCGGCCTGGGCTGCCTCGGCGCTGGTTCTGACGAGGGGCTCGCCTCGACGGTTGAGGGAGGTGTTCAAGACGATCGGCGGGTGCCCCAGCCGACCAAGGGCGGCGAGGAGCATCCCCAAGTGGGAGCCGTCGTCTTCGGTCACGGTCTGGATCCTGGACGTTCCGTCCTCATGAAGCACGGCGGGGATCTGGCCGGAGACCGAGGCCCGCGCCTTGGCAATCCGGAGCATGTAGGGGGAATCACCTTCGAGATCGAACCACTGCGAGACCTGCTCCAGGGGCACCGCGCAGCCGAAGGGCCGGAACGGCTCCCGCTGCTTGACCTCGAGATTCAACCGGTCGCGCATCTCTGGTCCCGTGGGGGACGCCAACAGGCTCCGGTGCCCGAGCGCACGCGGACCCGCCTCAGAGCGCCCTCGACATACTGCGACGAGCTCTCCCCGCGCCAGCAGACGGGCGACCGCGTCAGTCGGCTCTCCTCCAACCGCTCTCCATCCCCCTCCAGGCCCTTCGGTCCGGCTCTCGGGGCCGAGAAACGCAGAGAGCGGCGTCTCGCGGTGCGTCAACCGCACACCGGCCTCCAGCGTAGCCAGGGCTGCGGCGCCGAGACTGAGTCCCCGGTCATCGGTACACGGCGGGACGTAGAGGGCATCGCAGCGCCCCTCGGAGAGCAGCCGCTGGTTTGCCAGGCCGTTGAGCGCCACCCCACCGGCGAGACAGACACGACGCTCTCCAGTGGTCTGCACCGCCTGGCCAACGAGGTGGCAGACAACCCGCTCCGTGAGACCTTGCAGGCCCGCGGCGAGGTCGGCGTGCAGCGCTCCGGCCCGAACGCCGGTCACCGTCTCGAGCCAGCGCGCGATGGCCGGCGCCGTGCTGAACGTGCCAGCAGGCACCTCACGGTCGTCAAACCGAAACCCGCCGTCATCCAGCAGCTCGATGTGTCCCGCCCACGGCTCGAGCGCCTCGCCGTAGGCCGCCAGCGCCATGACCTTCCCTGCGGAGTGATGGCCGGCCAGGCCGCAGAACTCGGAGACCCCCCACCAGAGGCGGCCCAGAGAGGACGCGGACGGCACCTCCAGAAGTCGCTTCCTGCCACCTGCGCGGTCGGCGAGCACCACCGATGCGCTCAGCCCGTCCCCCTTGCCGTCGATGGTCACGC
>CALGIB010000807.1 GCA_937915955.1 uncultured Pseudomonadota bacterium | reverse complement strand
CGCTTGAGGGGGGGGCGCGCCGCCCAGGGGCTCGCAGATCACGCCCGAGAGCTCGCCCGCGCCGCCGACCAGGAGCACCGGGCGCTCCCGCCAGCCGGGGCCCTCCAGCTGCTCGTCCAGGTCCGGGGTCCCACAGGGTCGCTCGTCCCCGGGCTCCACCCAGTCCACCAGCTTGGCGGCCAGCTCGGGCTCCAGCGCCGAGCGGTAGGGATCCACGAGCAGCGTGGCGAGCTCGGCCTGCGCCTGCGGGATGCTCCAGAGGCGGCGAGGAGGGTGGGCCTCGAGCAGCTGGGCCAGATCCAGGGCCTCCAGATCGCGCACCGTCGCCGCTCCGTAGAGGAAGCCGCCGGCCTCGACGCAGCCCTCGGGCGGAGGCGGCCCGCTGTCCTCGCCCAGCTTGTGGAACACGCGCTCGTGACGCAGGTAGGCGCGGCCGTGCTTCGGGGGCGCCCAGAGCACCAGATCGTCCAGGCAGCCAGCCGCCGCGGCGAACAGGCCCCCGGCGCGCAGGGCGACGCCGGTCACCCGAAGAAAGCCCCGCTCCCGCAGCCCCCGAGCGCAGGACCGGACCAGCTCGATGCAGGCCTCGACCAGGCCCTCGTCCTCGGCCTGACCGGCGCTGTCGCCCAGGCCCGGCCAGTCGAGGCGCTGGACCAGGTGGCCCGCCTCGGCCAGGCGCTCGGCCAGGACCCTCAGCGGCCGGTAGGCGCAGGTGTCCTCGTACCCCAGGCTGGGCAGGACGAGCACCGCGGAGCGGGCGGTACCGTGGGCGGGCCTATGCTCGACGACGAGGCCTCCATCCTGGTAGCCACGCAGCCGCCGAGCGCCGCGAAATCCTGCCGAATCGGGCAATGCCGGAGCCTCTGAGCGCCACCACCTTGCCAGACCAACAATCGAAATACTGTCAACAAACGCTGGGGGAGAGAGCTGCGCAAGAGAGCGGGCGACGCGGCGGACGACGAGGCCATAGGCTCCAGCCTGGAGGAGCATGCCCCGCTACTACCTGACCGGCGGCCGCCAGCGAGGGAGCACCTTCGTTCGGCGCGACGAGTGGACCAGCTTCGAGGCGGCCCTGCTGCTGGAGCTGGACACGGACACCGGTCGGATCCGCAGG
The DNA here is from genome assembly GCA_937915955.1 of uncultured Pseudomonadota bacterium. Classification (GTDB taxonomy): domain Bacteria; phylum Myxococcota_A; class UBA796; order UBA796; family CAJQPC01; genus JAAESX01. The sequence goes on along the minus strand of CALGIB010000807.1, from coordinate 1,798 downwards.
GTGCTCGAGTACGTGAGCCCGCCCGGCAGCTGCCCCGAGCAGGAACCCTCCATCCTGTTCAAGTCGGGCTCCTGGGATGGGCAGGAGCTGCTGGTCTGCACGCAGACCGAGGTGCTCCGCATCGACCCGGTCGCCGGCCGGGTCCTCGAGCGCGTCAGCCACCCCTGGTTCAACGACCTGCACCACGTCGCGCGCGTCCGCGGGCGCATCCACGTGGTCTGCACCGGCCTGGACTGCCTCCTGGTCCTGGACGAGCGCGGTGACATCGCCGCGGCGCTCGGCGCGCTGGGGCAGGACCCCTGGGCGCGCTTCGACCCGGACACGGACTACCGCCTGGTCCACACGACCAAGCCCCACGCCAGCCACCCCAACTTCGTCAGCGAGGCGGCGGGGAGCCGGTGGCTGACCCGCTTCGAGCAGGGCGACGCGCTGGCGCTGGACCGGGACCTGCCGCCCATCCCGGTGTCCTCGGACCGCATCCACGACGGGCTGGCCGTGGGAGACGAGCTCTGGTTCACGGCGGTCTCGGGGGAGATCGTGCGGGCCTCGGCCGCCACCGGCCAGGCGCTGGAGCGCTGGGACCTCAAGGACTTCCCCCGCTCGGGGCGCGAGCCGCTGGGCTGGTGCCGAGGCCTGCACGTTGAGCGCGAGCGGGTCCTGGTCGGCTTCTCTCGCCTGCGCCCGACGAAGTTCGTGCAGAACCTGAGCTGGCTGCGAGGCGCCCTGAACCGCCCCGAGCCCGAGCCCTGCCGGGTTGTGGCCTACGACCTGAAGGGCCGCCGTCAGCTGAGCAGCTGGAACCTCGAGGAGGCCGGCATGAGCGCGGTCTTCAGCGTGCTCCCCGGCCAGCCGCCGGACGGATCAGCCGGCCAGTAGCGGCTCCAGCAGCGGCGCCATGCGCTCGACGACGTCGTCCCAGCTGCGCCCTCGCGTGCTGGCCTGGGCGGCGCGCCCCATGGCCTCGGCCCGAGCGGGCTCCTCGAGCAGCTCGATCAGGGCCAGGGCCAGGGAGCTGGGGTCTCGAGGCGGGACGAGCAGGCCCGTCTGCCCCCTCGAGATGATCTCGGGCATCGCGCAGACCTCGGTGCCCACGCAGGGGAGGCCGCCGGCCATCGCCTCGAGGAACACGTGGCCCCAGGGCTCGAAGACCGAGGGCATCACGAACAGGGTGGCCTGGGCATAGAGCTGGCGCAGCCGAGCTCGGTCACGCACGACCCCCAGCCACTCGACCCCCTTCGGGAGGTCCGAGGGTCTCTTCGACACGCCGACGATCTGCAGCCGGGCCCCAGGCAGGGCGCGGACCACCCGATCCCAGGCCAGCAGCAGCTCCGGGCCGCCCTTGCGCTCGAACTCCATGCCTACGAAGAGCGCGGTGCGCCCGTCCCAGCGCCGCCCCTCCAGCGCGACCGGCTCGAGGTTGTGCCCTCCCCCCACGACCTGGACGCGCTGGGGGTCGCAGCCGTAGTCCTCGACCAAGGAGCGAGCCAGCCACGCGCTGCGCGGGAAGAGCGCCGAGGCCCGCTGGTACACACGCCGCTCCAGGTCCAGGAAGCGCTGGCGCCGCCGGCCTCGCAGGGGCGCGCCTCGGGGGTAGTGTCGCTCGGTCAGCCGATAGCTCGTGTCGGTGTGCAGCACGCTGGCCCTGGAGCCGCCGCTGCCCATCAGGGTGTGCAGCTGGACCACCACCTGGCGCGGATCCGTCGCGCTCAGCAGGCGCCCGGCCGCGCGCGTCCGCGCCTCGAAGGCGAGGGGGCTCAGGTTGAAGCCGCGCCTCCAGGTCTCCCGATCGGGGTGGAAG
>CALGIB010000806.1 GCA_937915955.1 uncultured Pseudomonadota bacterium | reverse complement strand
ACCTCACGGTCACCGACGGTGTCTCGGTCCTCGAGGAGGACCTGGCCCTGGACGCCGGACCGGTCCAGGGCCTGGGCGTGGCTTCGAGCTCGGACATGCTCTACGTCATCGTCAGCGGCGAGGACGGCGCCGAGGCCTGGGGCGTCGATCTGGAGACCTTCGCGCTGCCCACCTCCGGCAGCACCGTAGGCAAGGAGGGGGTGATCCAGGTCGTCAGCGGCTCGGGCTACGTCTTTGTGGTCCACGGCGGCGACGAGATCACCAAGATCGACGGCTCCACCGGCAGCCCCTCGCTGAGCAACCAGAGCATGAGCTCGCGGGACTTCGTCTACGGCGCCGTGCCCGGCAGCAGCTCCAGCCTGTACCTGGCCGACGAGGGCGGCGGCGTCATCGAGTACCAGCCGGCCGGCGGCACCCAGGACCTCAGCATCATCCTGGACGACGACGACGGGCTGTACAACACGACCGCCATCGCCTTCGACAGCGAGGAGACCTGGGTCGCGCTGGGGGACTCGGGCGAGGTCTGGATCCTCGACTACAGCGGCGGCATCAGCGACACGCCCAGTCAGGTGTTGGACGCCGGCGTTCACGTTGACGGCCTGGCCAGCGACTCCGGCTACCTCTACGTCGTCGGGCTGGACGGCACCCTGCAGGTGGCCACCGACCTGCCCTGGATCGACATCAGCACGGACAACAGCGCGTCCCTGGTGACCGGGGACAGCGTGACGGTGGGCTTCTCGGCCGACACCGCCGGCGACTGGCGGATCACCTTGGGATCGCTGACCGGCGACGAACTGGACAGCGGCGAGATCGAGGCCGACGGCAGCGACAGCGGCCGCTTCCGCATCGACGACGGCTTCGAAGAAGGCACAAACCGCGTGTACGTGCAGCTCGGTGAGGGACGGACCGCGGTCGACCTCACCGTCGACAACCCGCCCCCCAGCCCCACCGTCAGCGCCTCGATCGGGAACGAGAAGATCATCGTCGAGATCGACAGCGCCGACATCTCCGACCTGGCCAGCTACCAGATCTACATCACCACCGAGGCCTTCGTGGCCGACGACTACGACACCGGAGGACCCTCGGCCGTCGAGGGCCTCGACTCCCCCCTCGAGCTGGTCCCGGAGTCCTATACGGACGACGTCAGCACGACCATCACCGACCTCACCAACGGCCAGACCTACTACCTGGCCGTGCGCGTCGTCGATGAGGGGGGTACTGAAGGACCCATGAGCGAGGTGTTCGCCTTGACCCCTGAAGAGACCTTCGGAGCCGCCGGAATCGCCGGCGAGACTGGTGGCTGCGGCCACACCCCCTTCGGCGCCGCTGCGCTGGGCCTGGCTGTGGCCGGTGCCGCCCTGCTGCGTCGTCGACGTGGTCTGGGCGGGGCCGTCGGCCTGGCCGGGGTGCTGGCCGCCGTCCTGGTGTCGCCGTCAGCGCTCGCAGGTGACGAGGCCTACAACGGCTGGAAGTCCAAGACGCGGACCAACGAGCTCCACCTCGGGCCCACGACCTTCTACGACAGCGCCAACGCCGTCAGCAACACGGCCTGGGACAGCGTCTACGGCGACGGGCGCATCTACCAGCTGCGCCTGGACGGTGGCTACCAGCTGTACCGCTTCCTCGAGCTCAACGGCGGCCTCGGGCTCGTCCGCAAGGGCGGCACCCAGGTCACGGCCACGGGCGAGGCATCGGGCGATGAGACGAAGATGCTCATCTTCCCGCTCAGCGCAGGCGCCACGCTGCGCCTGGACCCCACGCTTCACCTCAAGGGGCGGGGCGCCCGCGAGGAGCGCTGGATCGGCATGCCCGTGGTCCCCTACGTCGGCGCCGGGCTGGACTGGTGGCTCTGGAACGAGCGGCTCGGCAGCTTCGACACTACGGACACCTTCGACTTCGACGGCATGGAGTTCGACGGCGGCGGCAAGGGTGGCTGGCACTGGCACGCTGGCGCCGACATCCTCCTGGACTGGATGGACCCCCGACGGGCCAGCCTGGCGGAGGCGCGCTGGGGCATCGAGGACAGCTACCTGACCATCGAGTACCAGCGTCGCGAGATGCTCGGGGACACCGGGCTGTCCTTCGCAGGCGACCAGGTCACGGTCGGGCTGAAGATCGATCGTCGCTGAGGTGGAGACCACGTGGCGGCTGGTGATCCAGTACGACGGCGGCCGCTACTGCGGCTGGCAGGAGCAGCCCAACGGTGACTCCATCCAGGCTCGGGTCCGGACGGCCCTGAGCTCCGTGCTGGGCGGCGCGCGCCCTGTGCTCATCGCCTCGGGCCGCACCGACTCCGGCGTCCACGCGCTTGGGCAGGTCTGCAGCTTCCGGACTGACCTGGTCCGCGGCGCCAGGTCAGTCCGCGACGGCATGAACTCCCACCTGCCCGAGGACATCGGTGTGCTCCTCGCGGAGCCCGCGCACCCCAGGTTCCACGCTCAGCGCTCCGCAACGGGCAAGCTCTACCGCTACCGGCTCCGGGTGGGCTCCGGCCGGCCAGCGCTGCGCAGCGGTCGCATCCTTCAGACGCGCTACGCGCTGGACGTGCCGGCCATGCAGCAGGCGCTGTCTATCTTGGTGGGCCGACACGACTTCACGAGCTTCCGGGCCGCGGGCTGCTCGGCGCACTCGCCGGTCCGCACGCTCAACAGCGCGCTGCTCCGGGAGGTCGAGGACGAGCTGTGGATCGAGCTCCACGGCCAGGGGTTCCTGCGCCACATGGTGCGCAACATCGTCGGTTCGCTGATCGAGGTCGGCCGAGGTCGACGAGCGCCGGGCTGGTTTCGCGAGCTGCTGGATCAGGAAGACCGCAAGCAGGCTGGCCGAACGGCCCCTGCTTGCGGTCTCTACCTCGTCCGGGTCGACTACCCGAGCGAGCTGCTGCGCAGCTGACTACTCGTCGTCCGACTCGG
>CALGIB010000805.1 GCA_937915955.1 uncultured Pseudomonadota bacterium | reverse complement strand
CATGCGCCTCGCGAAGTGGTTCAGCATCGTCGTCGGCGCCGGCCTGGGCGGCGCCTTCGTCACGGGCGACCTGCAGCAGTGGGACAGCCACGTCGTCGACGCCAGCTGCAACGTCGTGGACGACGACCCCGACGCGACCGGGACCTGGGTGCCGGCCTACACCTATCGGGAGCAGTGCCCCGACAACGCGCCCGACGACGTGTACCGCATCCCCAACGTCGTCCCGATCCTGGACATCAACGCCGGCGTCAAGTTCCACATCAACGACCGGGCGAACATCCGCATCGAGGGCGGCCTGCACGATCTGCTGTACGTCGGCGGGGCCGCCGGAGTGGTCTTCTGATTGCCGGCCCCCAGCGGTCATGCTAAACGGCGTGGGTCCCATCCTTAGAGCCATTTGGAGCGCATCTTGGTTTCGGTCACCGTTCGGGAGAACGAGCCCTTCGAGAAGGCCCTGCGCCGCTTCCGCCGTAAGGTGGAGCGCGAGGGTATCCGCAAGGACATCAAGAAGAACAAGGTCTACCTGAAGCCCGGTGAGCAGCGTCGCCTGAAGCAGCGCCTCGCCGAGAAGCGCCGCCGGAAGGCAGCGCGTCGGGCTCTCAAGCGCACTCGTCGCTGAGTCGTCTCAGGTAGATCGGGTCTTCCACCCCGACCGTCGAGGGACCCAATCGGGTCCCTCTTCGTGTTCCTTGGCCGCCTACCAGCGCTCCAGCCAGAGGGCCTCCGGCTCGGCCAGCCATGCCTGCGCCAGCGCGCGGGCGGCTCGGTTCTCTAGCTCCCACGCCCCCCGGGGTTCCTCGGGGTAGACGGCCTGAAGCTCGCGGAGCGAGGCCTGAAGCTCGGCGGAGGTGTCCGCATCCAGCAGCACCTGGTAGCGGGCGCGGTCCAGCGTCGGCTCGGCCAGGCCCGGCTCGGCCCGGATGGCGGTCAGGAACAGCGCGCTGGAGCGCTTCAGGTCACGCGAGACCGGTCCCGGCTCGAGCACGATGGCCATGGCCTCGGACCAGGGACCGACCCAGCTCGTGGGGCCCAGCTCCGTCGCCCGTCGCCCCATCACCGCCAGCGCCTCGAGGTCCAGCGCGCCGGCCGGACCGCGCAGCCGGATCCAGCGCACCCATGCGACCAACACCTGCTCCAGACAAGGCAGATCCTCGGTCCCCAGCTGTCGTACCGCGCGATCGTTCACCCTCCCCTGCGCGAGATCCTGGCGGGACCGGAAGCCGGTGTTCAACGCCAGGCAGCGCAGCCCGTACTCGCGGGCC
>CALGIB010000804.1 GCA_937915955.1 uncultured Pseudomonadota bacterium | reverse complement strand
AACATCTGCAGCTCGCTGGCGTGGCTGGTGGCCAGCAGCTGGAAGAGCGCCCCGGCCATCCAGTCGCCGCCGTCGTAGAGCACGACCGGGTTCGTCGCCGCGCCCCGGATCTCGGCGACCAGAGTGGCCGTGCGCGCCAGCCCACCCACCGTCGTGTCGTCGCCGGTGCTCTCCGGCGAGTACTCGGCGTTGGGCCCCCAACCCAGCATGTGGCTCTGCCAGTCGTTGGTGTGGAGGATGGTCAGGCGGAGCAGCCCGTCGTCCACGGGGCTGCTGTCGTCGGGTGAGCCGTTGCAGGCGAGCAAGGTCAGGATCAGGGTCGACATCGGTCCTCCAGCGGGCCGATATCGTGTCCCGTCAGCGAGGGCGCTTCCCGAGGTTCGGAAGCAGCCCCAGCTCGCGCAAACCCCGGGCGACGGCCTGGTAGCGGTCGAAGCCCTTGCTGCTGGGGAAGGGCGGGATGACGTCGTCCATGCCGGCCACGTCGACGCCGAGCTCCGGAGCCACGGCCCTGGCCGCCTCGAGCCCGGTGCTGGCGCCGCGCTCCAGGTAGAGCACCGGGTACTGGGCCTCGATCCAGTCTCCGCAGAGCGAGAGGTTCGCGCAGCGGGTGCGGACCTTGGGGAGCAGAGCGTAGGTGCCAGGGTTGAAGCCGACGTGGGTGGGCGGGTTGCGCTTGAGGTGGGCCTTGACCAGGCTGCCGCGGACGCCCGGCCAGCAAGCCTCGACCGTCTTCACCGCGGCGTCGATGACCACCTGGTCCGACTGTTCGGCGGCCCAGGTGGCGCGCTTGCCGTACTGGTGGGCCTCGATGCAGGAGCCGCCGGTGGCCTGCGCCCACTCGACGTAGGGCCTCTGGATCGTGGACAGCCAGAAGTAGTTGTCGATGTCCGGCCCCGCGGCCATGCCGTTGGTGGCCCGGTCCGGGCTGGGCTGCCGGCCGAACCACAGCCGCACGGTGTGGCTGTGCACGCCCTCGGGCACGTGCATGCCGGGCGTGATCCGGGCCAGGTCCTCGTGCCGCCGCAGCACCCCCATGCCAGGGGGATCCACGGCCATCACGCAGGCGTCCGCCTTGAGCACGCGGCTGCGGCCGTTGGCGTCCTGGGCGCGCACGCCGACCGCGCGGCCGCCCTCGAAGAGCACCTCCTCGACCAGGTTGTTCGTCAGCACGCGGCCGCCGTTGGACTCGACGACGTCGGCCAGGGGGCGCAGCACGCACTCCTCGGTGCTGCCGTCCATGTACTCGAAGCCGATGTCCCGCTTGTCCTTGATCGTGTAGAACTGCAGGCTGGTCAGGAAGGCGCCCAGGCTGGTGTCCTCCACCTCCAGGAAGAAGCTCGAGTGCGTCATCGCCTTGAAGAACTTCTTCAGGTAGGGCGGCCAGCCGCCAATGAGCTGGCTGACGCTGTACTGCTCGTACTCGTCCATGTCCCGGCTGGGGTCGAAGGCGAAGGCGTGGGCCATGTCGCGCCCGACCTGCGCCATCTGCAAGGGGCCCGCCATGAGGCTGAGCTTCAGGAACTCCCGTTGGCGCAGCAGCTCGAGGAAGCAGAAGGGATCGGGCAGCTTGGAGTCACGAACGATGTCGCCAACTTCGACGAAGCGAGGGCGGTCGTTGTCCAGCCAGATCACGATCTCCTGGCTCTTGCTGTCGATCAGGCGGTGGTCCAGGCCGTGCTTGACGAGCAGGGCCTTCAGGTTGCGGTACTGCCGCCAGTAGCCGTGGATGCCGTGCTCGACGGGGAAGGTCCAGGTCTTGCCGTTGTGCTCGAGGTCCACCTGCGTCGGCGTGGACAGGCGACCGCCCAGGTAGGGCTGCTTCTCGAGGACGGTGACGACGACGCCGGCCTCGGCGAGGTGGGCGGCGGCGGACATGCCGGCGATGCCCGAGCCGACCACGATGGCGCGCTTGGGGGTGCTCATGCTTGCTCCCGGATGAGGGGATGGAGGTGTTCGAAGAAGCGGGCGGGGCTGACGACCTGGCTGGGGGACAGCAGTCCGCCCCGCCGCACGCGGTTGCCCGCGGCCAGCCGCTCGATGGCGCACCACGCGGTGATCGCGGCGGTGCTGCCGTAGGGGTCCCGCCCGACCCAGGTCCGCGACAGGCTGTGACCGCCGCCGTGGACGGTGACCTGGATCTCCCAAGGTCCACCGTCGGCGTCGACCTGGGGATCCAGCGGGGCCCGCTTGCCGAGCTTACGGAGCGCGGGGCCCAGCCTGGAGCCGAAGACGGCCTTGTTGCTGCGCGAGCCAGCGCGGGCGCCCATGGCCACCCAGCCGGGCATGTCGAACCAGACCTCGACCTGGCGGGCGCCGGTGGACCGGGCGACGGTGAGGATGTCGACCCCCGGTCCCCAGACCAGGTGACGGCCACCCTCTCGGCGCCAGGGCTTGCCCATGCGAGCGGGGACCAGGCCGCCGTCACGCCAGGCGAAGGTGTCCCGGCCCAGGATGTTCAGCACCGACTCAAAGCTGCCCTTGCTGGACTGGAAGTCCCTGACCTTGTTCACGATGTCGACGCGCTCGACCTCGCCGTGCAGCCCGCGGAGCTCCTCGGAGAGCAGCGCGGCCCCGCAGTCGCTGACCAGGACCTCGAGGCCCATGGCGTTGGCGATGGCGACGTCGAACATGCGCAGGCGGGCGTCCAGCTCCAGGCAGCGGAGCTGGAAGGGCTGCTCGCCCGTGAGATCCCAGAGGTCGACCCGGTACTCCATGGCCAGCTGAACGGCGGGCCAGCCCAGCTCGGTGTAGGGCCCCGCGCAGTTGATGACGAGCGGGCAGCGCCGGAAGACGGGACGCAGGCTCTCCACGTCCAGCGCGGAGCCCACGATCGTCTCACCCATCTCACGAAGATCGTTCAGCTTCTCCTGGCTTCGGCCGAACAGGACGAGGGGCTGACCCAGCTCGTGAAGGGCTCGGGCGAGCAGCCGCCCCGTGTGCCCCGTCGCCCCCAGGATCCCGACGCTCACGCCGGCTTCCGAGCCGTGACCAGGGTGTAGCCGATGGGCAGGCCCTCCAGCCGAGCGGAGAGCTCGACCAGGATGCGCCGCGCGCCCTGGTACACCCCCGGCGGGTAGCGCTTGCGGATCTCGCCCTTCACGCTGTCCAGCTGGCGGATCCAGGCCGGCGTCAGGCCCAGCGTCTGCCGGGTGCAGTCCATGATCTCGACGTCCTCCAGGCCGAGGGAGCGCATGCCCTCGGCCCAGTCCGCGGCCGACCAGAGCGGCGGGCAGGCGTACAGCCAGCGCCCCAGCTCCACACCCATGGCCTGCCCCAGCGAGATGTCCCGCGGCACGCGCACGATGTCGCAGAGCGCGAAGCGGCCGCCAGGCTTCAGCACCCGGGTGACCTCGGCCAGAAAGGCCGGCTTGTCCGGGTAGTGCAGCGGCGACTCGATGGTGTAGACCCCTGAGAATGTTCCGGAATCCAGAGGCATCTCCTGGGCGTTGCCCTCTACGAAGTCCACCTGTACGCCCAGGCGCTGGGCCCGCTCGATGCACATGGCGACCTGCGAGGCGTTGATGTTCAGGCCGGTGACCTGCACACCCCGCTCCTGGGCCATCAGACAGGCTGGGCCGCCCTCGCCGCAGCCCACGTCCAGCCACGGCCCCTCGGGCCCCGCCTGCAGCGAGGCGGTCACCTGGCGCACCATCTCGTGCTGGGCGCCCAGCAGATCCGACGTGTCCGGGTCCTCGGACCAGCCGAAGTCCAGGAAGCCCGAGTCCTCGCAGAGCAGGCGGAACATCTCGCCGTAGACGTGGTACCAGCCCAGCGTCCGGGCCTCGTGGGCGTCGAGGCCAGGGATGAGCAGGCCGGCGAGGCCCCGGAGCTGGGTCAGGCGGTTCACGTCGTGCCTCGGTACAGCAGGTTCAGGCGCTCGCGGTTGGCGTCGATGGCCTCGTCGAAGCGACTCTTCCAGCCAAAGGTCGACTGCTGGTCGTCGAGCTCGGGCGCCAGGCCCTCGAGCAGCGGGCGGTCCTGCTCGATGTCCCAGCGGGCGTAGCGGGCATGGAGCGCGTCACCCAGGCGCTCCCAGGCGGGGCCCTCGTTGACGAACACGAAGCTGAACAGGTCGGTCTGCTTCTCGCTGACGGGCACGAAGTAGACCCAGGCGCGCACGCGCTTGTCGTAGGGCTGGTCGCCGCCCGGGGGCAGCCAGTAGTGGTCGAACTGGGCGTGCACGGGCTGGAAGCGGGTGGTCCACTCGATGACGTAGTCGGCCTTGGGCGGCACGCCGACGCCCAGGCGCAGCAGCCTCATGGCCCGGCGCTGGGGGCCGCGGTTGACCACGTGCACGCTGTGTTCGTCGGTCCGAACCGTGACCTGGACCTGGTCCATCTTGCGCGGATCGAAGCCCATCAGGTGGACCTCGGGGGTGTGCTCGGACTCGCTGAAGTTGTCCAGCACGCGCTCGAGCGAGCCGGGCAGGCGCGTCCTGAAGACCGTCAGCGGGCGGAAGCCGGAGACCTCGAAGCTGGGCAGCTGGCCCCGGCCGCCGGGCTCGCGGATCCAGATGGCGCCGTGGGCCGTGGCGACCTCGAAGTGGGCGATGGTCGGCGAGAACGTGCTGTCCCCCGGGCAGCGCCCCTTGCCCTGGGGCGACCAGGTCCACCCGTGGTAGGGGCAGGCGATGTCGCCCCCGCGGACGAGCCCCAGCGAGAGGCGCTCGCCCCGATGAGGGCAGCGATCCGGCAGGCAGCCGATGCCCTGCTCCCCACGGAACAGCACGAGGTCCTGGTCCAGGACCCGGATGGGTTCGGGCTTGTCCCCCAGCTGCTTGTCGAGCAGCACGGGGTGCCAGAAGCTGAGCTCAGCCATCTCCTCCGAGGGCTCCGCTGACGAAGCCTGCGTAATAGCGCGCTCCGATACCCTCGAACACCGACAGCGCCTGCTGAAGCGCAGCCTTTCGTTCCGGCGAACCTGGGGGATGACTGAGCCCCAAGTGGTAGTGCCCCAGCCCCTCGGTCAGGGGCAGGCCCTTGTCGCTGCCCCAGGCGATGGCCTTGGCCGCCAGCTTGCGGCCCTTGGCCTGCTTGCCGGTGGCGATGGCCAGGCGCGCCTGCCAGGCCTGGCGGGCCCCCTTGGAGAAGGGGAAGACCAGGCTGAAGATGAAGAACATCTTGGTGAAGCGACCCGCCAGGCTCAGCGCGTGGGCCTGCTTCGGCGTGCCCATGCTTTGCTCCAGGTACTGCATCACCAGCTCACCCGAGGCCTGGTAGGCCGTCAGGCCGCCGTGGGTGTTCGTGGGCGCCTCGAGGAGCAGGTCGAGCCCGGGCTCCAGGGTCGCCACGCCGGCGTCGATGTCGCCCTCCTGCCACTGGCAGCAGCCCTTCATCATCACGCCCGAGGCCCAGGTGGGCGGCTCGGGATCGGTCTCGTGGATGCGCAGCACCTCGTCCGCGTAGGGGTGTCCGGCGGCGGCCTCGCCCATGAGGAGGAGCAGCTCGGCCATCTTGCTGTTGGCCCACATCAGGTGCTGCGCGCTGTGCCCGGTGGCGCTGTCGGAGAGCCGCCCGGTCATCTGCAGCCACTCGCCGTAGCGGCCCTGGTAGCTGCGGATCAGCAGCTTCACGGTCAGCGAGATCTCGTACTCGTGCCGGTCGCCCGTGCGGCGGAAGAACTCGATCGAGTCGTCGAGCTCCTTCTCGACCCAGATGCCTCGGCCGGCGTACTGCATGGCCCGGAGCTGCCAGTGGCGGGCCACCGCCCAGGGGTCACCGACGGCCTGGGCCGCCGCGAGCCCGCGGTCGAAGTAGGCGTCAAGCAGCGGCGCGATGTTGAAGAGCCCCACGAGCACGCCGACGTAGGACAGGCCGACGGCGGCCTCGCGGGTGTTGCCCGAGCGGGTCGACAGGGTGGCGCAGGAGAGCGCTGCCACGAACATCGGCAGGTTCTCCTTGTCGAAGTAGTAGGTCGTCGAGACGTACTGCGCGGCGTCCGCGGCCTCGGCGGCCAGCAGCCGGCGCGTCTCGTCGCCCTCGAGCAGCAGCTTGGGCGCCGCCAGCAGCAGGGCCTGGTAGACGTACTCGCGCGACAGCTGGAAGAGCTGACCCGGCAGGCTGCTGGCGAAGGGGTAGCCGGCGATCTCCATCGTCCGGAGGAAGGCATCGCGGGCCTCGAGCCGGCGGCCCAGGCCGTAGTAGGCCAGCCCCAGCGAGCGCCACCAGCGGGCCTGCCGCAGCCGGGTCTCGGCGCTGGCCAGGGCCTCCTTGTCCTGGCCCAGATCGAGGGCGCGGAGGAAGAAGCTGACGGCCTCGCCGCTGGCGCCGTTGCGCAGGGCTCGCGTGCCCGCCAGGTCCAGGTACTCGAGCGTCTTGGGCTGGTCCTCGGCCAGCGCGTAGTGGTGGGCCAGCACGGGGTAGTAGCTGGCCAGGTTGTGCTCGAACTGCGACTCGTACCACTCGGCCACGGCCTTGTGCAGCTTGTGCCGCTGCCGGAAGGCCAGCAGGTTGTAGGCCACGTCCTGGATCAGCGCGTGCTTGAAGATCCAGGCGGGGTCGGGGGCGGGCCGCTCGATGAGGGTCAGGTCGTGGCGGACCAGGTCCTCGGCCTCGGCCTGCAGGCGGCCGCCGTCCTGGGTCACCGGGTTCACGGCCGACAGGATGTGCATCTGGAAGACCCGACCGATGACCGAGGCCACCTTGAGGATCAGCTGGGTGTCCGGCGGCAGCCGGTCGATGCGGCTGGTGATGACCCCCTGGACGCTGTCGGGGAAGGACTGAGCGGCCAGCTCGTCCGCGCCCATGGTCAGCACGGCCTGACGGCCCCGGATCTCGAGGGCGCCCTGCTCGACCAGCGACCAGGCGAGCTCCTCGGTGAAGAGCGGGTGGCCCTCGGCCTGCCGGGCCAGCAGGGCGGCGACGCTGGGCGGCAGCGCGTCGACCTCGAGCCGGTAGCAGACCAGCTGCTCGGCCTCGGCGGCGGACAGGGCGCCCAGGACCCGGCGCTCGCAGTCCTCGATCTCCACCAGGGCCAGGTGCTCGGGCGGCACGGGGTCGGACGGCGGGCGGGTCGAGACCAGGATGCGCAGGGTGTCCACGGCGCGGGCCACGTGCAGCAGTCCGCCCCAGCTGGCCGAGTCCAGCCAGTGGGCGTCCTCGACGCGCAGCATCAAGCGACGCTCCTTGCCGCAGTTGCGCAGGACCTCGATCAGCAGGGTCCGCACGGCGTCAGCGCGAGCCGGTCCGGACATCTCCGCGGAGATCTCGTTGGCCTGCAGGCCCAGCTCGAGCACGTCCTCGAAGACCGGCGCCCACCTCTCGCGGGTCGGGTCGCCGCCGATGAGCTCCATCAGGCGCGCCTGGGCGTGCTCCTGGCCCTCGTCGAGCTCCAGCAGCTCGGCCAGGACGGGGCGCCACATGAACCAGGAGCTGTCGGTCTCGATCGAGTCCGCCGAGCCCTCGAGCACCGTGACGTCCTGGGCCTCGGCCAGGCCCACGGCGTAGCGGAGCAGCTGGCTCTTGCCGATGCCGGCCTCGCCCTCGAACACCGTGATGCGCGGGCCGCTGCCGTCCATCACCGTGTCCAGGTAGGCCCGCTCAGCCGCGCGACCGATCAGCGTGTCGCCCGATCCGTGCTGCCGCCCGTGCAGGCCGTGGGGTCGGTAGACCTGCACTGGCTCGTCGATGCCCTTGACCGTGACGGGCTCGAGCTCCTCGAAGTCGAAGCGGGTGCCGGCGGCCTCGCGCGTGGTGGGGCAGACGAGCAGGCCGTCGCCCTCGCTGGCCTGCATCAGCCGCGCGGCCAGGTTCATCGTGGTGCCGACCAGGGCGAAGCTGCGGCGCCGATCGTTGCCGTAGGAGCCCGAGAACAGCCGACCGGTGGCGACGCCGACGGCCGAGGCCATGCCGGCCTCGGTCAGGCGCTCGCGGATGCTCTGGGCGGCCAGGCAGCCCCGGACCGCGTCGTCCTCGTGGGCCATGCCGGGAAGGCCGAAGGCGCCGAGCAGGGTGCTGCCCTTGTCGTCGGTCAGGAACTGGTAGACCGCGCCCTCGAAGCGGGCCAGCTCCTCCTGCATGAGCAGCGCGGCCTGCTGGATGCGCTCGAGCGCGCCGGCGCCCTCGGGGGCGATGTCCGGCAGATTGACGAACAGGATCGTCATGCGCGGACGGAACTCGGCCAGGTACTCGGCCCGGCCGCGGCGGCCGCAGACCACCTCGGGCACGTAGGGCTCGAGGTCCACGTCGGTGGTCGGGAGCGGCCCCGCGCCGGGCGCCGGGACGGGCTTCTTGATGGCGCTGAGTCGGACCGCGGTCCCCCTCAGCTCGCCAGCGCAGCGGTCCTGGACCCGGGCCCAGGCCTCGAGCGAGAGCACCAGCTCACCGGACTCGCAGACCTTGTCGGCCTGGCCCACCTGGGCCAGGGGCTCGCCCGTGGCCAGCAGCATCCAGCGACCCGCGGCGCCGCCCACGTGGAAGAGCTGCAGGGGGCCTACCCCCACGCTGGAGCGCAGCCGCAGCGGCTCGTCGGGGTGCCCCTGCACCTCGTGCACGCGCAGCCCGGCCTCGGCCGCCAGGACCACGGCCTGTTCGAGCCGATCCGGTGTGCAGGGCCAGACGGCCAGGACGGCGTCGCCCGCGAAGCTCAGCACGTCGCCGCCGTGCTCGGCGATGACGTCGATGATGGCGCCGAAGCCGAGGTTCAGCACCTCGGACAGCAGCTCTGCGCCTCGGGCCCCCTTCTCGGCGTAGCGGGCGGTCAGCCTGGTGAAGCCCCGCACGTCGACGAGCAGGACGGCGCCGTGCAGACCCTCCACGCTGGGACCGTCCTGGGTCCCTCCGAGGCGCTCCAGGTGGAGGGCCGGGAGGTAGCTGGCCAGAGTCTTCTGGCCCCCCGGAGGCTGCTGATTCATGGTCGTCTGCTCAGGTGATGGCGGCGGCAGTCTATCACGCGCCCACACCGGAGTTTGGACGCCGGGAATGCCATACTCCGGGCATGAACGAACGCCTGCTCAAAGCCCTGATGGCCTCAACCACCCTGAAAGCTGCCGATCCCGCGGACCTCCAGTTCTCAGCGGCCGCCTGGAGGGTCCAGCGCCTGAAGCCGGGCGAGCTCGTCTGGGGCCGCGGCGAGCCCGCGGATCGTCTCGCGATCGTGCACAAGGGCTGTCTGGAAGTGGAGCTTGCAGGCGAGATCCTCGGCGCGATCTACGCGGGTGAACTGGTCGGTGAGGCCGGCGCGTTCCAGTCCGGGAGCGTCCGGTCCGCGAACGTCCGCGCCAAGGAGGCCTCGACGCTGCTCGTCATGGACACCCTGCATCTGCGCCGCCTGCGCCAGGACCGCAACAGCGTCTACGGGGTCCTGCTGCAACAGGCGTCCATCGGCACGGTCCGGCGCGTCCGGCGCGCCACGGCCTGGCTGGCTCGCGTGGCCGACAGCGACGCGAAGGCGCCCGGCCGCAAGGAGGTCTCGGGCCTGCTGCGCATGTGGCGCGCCCTGGTGCCCGGGTTGCCCGCCGATCCGCCCCCGGCGCTCCCTCCCCTGCTGCGCATGCAGCCCGGGCTGGCCGAGGCGCCGCCCGAGGTCGTCCTGGCCCTGACCACCGTGTTCCAGCCCGTGGGGGTCCGCGAGGGCGAGGTCGTGGTCATGGAGGGCGACTCCGGCGAGCGCCTGGACGCCATGTACATCGTCGCGTCCGGCAGCGTCGACGTGCTGCGCTGCGTGCGCGGCGGCGCCAAGCGCCTGATCACGCTGAAGGCGGGCGACCAGTTCGGCTGCAACGCGCTGGTCGAGCCGGGCCCCCGCACCGCCAGCTGCGTGGCGACCAGCCCCGTGTGGCTGTACCGGATCAGCAAGGAGGACTTCCAGAGGCCCCCGGCGGCGGTCCAGCCCTGGTGGTGGGAGTCCGTGCTGCGCAACGTGACGGGCCAGCTGAAGGGCTGCGATGCCCTGTTGGCCGAGGCGCTGCAGGTCGACGAGGACATCGAGGACGTCGACGACGAGGTCACCGAGGCCCGGCGCAAGCAGAGCCTGAACGACCTGGTCGAGGTCGCTGGCTTCGGCATGGGCGACTACAGCGAGTCCGAGCTGGACCGCGTCGAGGTCGTCTACGACGAGGCGCAGCTGAGGCGCCGGGTCACGCCCAAGGGCTGAGCTCAGCGCTCGGCCAGGAGCTCCAGCAGCCGCGCAGCGTCGATGCGTCCGAGCTCGCCGTCCTGCGCGCTGCGCTCGTCGAAGACCGCGCCGCCGGGCGAGTCGGGCCCCTCCCACTGACCCAGCAGCACCGGCGCCGGCTCGTAGAGGTGGACGCCGGTGAGCGAGGAGGTGCCGTGGTCCGCGGTGACCAGCACGGTCAGGTCGCGACCGCTCCGCCGGAGCCGCTCGAGGAAGCGACCGAGGGCCTGGTCCGCCCGGCTCAGGAAGTCACGCTTGAGCTCGGGCCGGCGGTCGTGGGCCGCGACGTCGGCCCCCTTGAGGTGCAGGACGACCGTGCTCCAGCTGGCCAGCAGCGTCTCGACGGCCTGGAACTTGGCCTCCAGGTCCGTGTCGACGCTGCCCGTCATGCGCGCGTCCGTCACCACGTGCATGCCGCAGAGGCGCGCAGCCCCCAGCACCGTGCGGCAGCCCGAGACCACGGCGGCCTCGTGACGCGGCGGGGGGACCTCGCCCAGGCTGTCGGTGTGGGCCGCGCCCCGGGTGATGACGCAGTTGGCCACCGGCAGCCCCTGCTCGGCCCGGCGCACGTTGACCGGGTGGTTGGCCAGCCTCAGGGCGGCCAGATCCAGCATCTGGTTGAGGGCCCGCGCGGTGCGCAGCGCCTCGGGTGAGTCGTCCAGGGGGCGAGCCCGCTGCACCCTCCACTCCGGCGCCCGGTTCCCCGGGTCCGTGGCGCAGACCTCGGCGGAGAGCCCCCGGCCCTGCAGGACCACCGTGACCCGGTGCTCGTGGCTGGGCAGGATGCTGCCCTGGATGCCGCCTTCGAGCTGCACCCGCCGCAAGCCCTCGAGCAGCTCGGGCGCCTGTCGGATCCGGCCCGCGCGGCGGTCGCTGATCAGGCCGCCGGGCTCCCGCGTGGCCAGGTTGCCTCGGAAGACCACCGACGGCCGCGGGATCGACACGCCGCTGCCCATGGCCTCGAGCAGGCCGCGCCCCAGCTGCCCGACGCCGACGTCCATGCCCAACAGCAGGGCCATGGCGTCCGCCGTGTTCGGGTGCACCTCGCCCCAGTCCAGGGCCACCACGCCCTGCGCCCCCGAGCTGGCCAGCGCATCCAGCGTGGGGGTCGAGGCCGCCTGCAGCGGGGTCTGCCCGCCCAGGGCGGGGATGGGCTCGTCGCCCAGGCCGTCCAGGATCAGGTAGAGCCGCCGGCTGCGCTCCGGGGCCGCCTCGGGCGCGCTGGGCTCGACCGGCTCGCCGTCCACCGGCAGGGCCTGGGACAGGAAGGTCAGCGCCTCGGCGGCGGTCACGTCCTCGTCGCCCCGAGCCAGCACGACGACCTCCTCGTGGTCCTCGGCCAGGGTCAGCAGGTCGTCGTGGATCCAGCGCACCGACTGGTAGGAGTCCATGTAGGGCTGAGCCGACCGGTGCCCCCGGTCCCGCTCGGGGAAGCGGGCCAGGTGCTCGGCGGGGTCCTGCACGGCCAGGGTCAGGCCGGCGGTGTGGACCTGAGCGTCGGCGGGCACGTACTGGTCAAAGGGGGGTAGCAGGTGGGTGCCCTCGACGATGATGGACACGCCCTCGCGCAGGGCTCGGCGGATCACGGCCCGGATGCCCACGCTGACCTGCTGGGCTTGCTGCCGGAAGCCGGCCAGCACCCGCTCCCGCGGATCGGTCAGCACCGTGCCGCCCTGGAGCATGCCTGTGAAGCTGTGGTCGTGCAGGCCCGGCACCAGCTCCGGCGAGAGCACGGCCCGCATGGTCTCGCGGATCAGGTCGGTGCTGGTCACCATGCGGATGCCCAGGCGCACGCCCAGCTCCATGGCCAGCGTGGACTTGCCCGTGCCGGTGGCGCCCGCGATGAAGATGACGACGGGCTCGTGCTGCTCGGCCAGCCAGCGCACGAGGCGGTAGCGGCGAGCGGGAGCCACCCCGCAGATGCGGGTCAGCAGCCGGACGACGTGCCGGTCCAGGTGCTGGCGCTCCACCGTCGGCTTTCGGCGAGCGTGCAGCCAGGTCACCAGCTCGTCGAGGACCTGGTGGGCCTGAGCCGAGGACAGGCCGATGTGGGACATGCGCCGCAGGAAGATGCCCTGGGAGAAGGCCAGCGGGCCTCGGCGGCTGAGGACCGTGACCGGCGCGCTCTCGGGCTGGGCCGCCGGCTCGTCGACGAGGTCACCGAGGCGCTCGCGGACCAGCGCCCGCAGCAGCTCGCCCAGCTCGCCGGTCTCGATGCGCTCCCGGCCCTCGAGGCGGCGCCGCAGCTCGCGGGCCAGCTCGAAGGCCTGGTCCATGGGCACCCCCCGACGCAGCAGCGTCGCGGTGATCATGCCGGTCTGGAAGTTGTACTCGCCGTGGCGGCTGATGACGTGAAGGCGCTTGGTGTCACGGCTCATCGCCACGACGTAGCACACTCAGAACGAGAGCTGCAGCTGCGTCCGACCCAGGTAGGCGACCTCGGCCCCGGTCTGCTGCCGGTTCACGTCGGCCTGGACCTTCCAGCCGTCCCGGTGCCAGTACCCGTTCACGCCCACGCCCACCTCGCTGGTGCGCTCGCCCTGGGAGGGCAGGATCATCGCGTAGCGGAGGGCGGGCTGGACCTTGCCGGCGAGGGTGTAGCCGACCTGCGCGTGGAAGCCTAGGCTCTCGTAGGCCTGCGACGTCCAGCTGCCGCCGCTCTGCGCCACGCCGACGTAGACCGCCGAGGTCTGCGTCAGGCCGCGGTGCTTGAGCATGTAGTCCAGGTTGGCGACCACCGCGCCGTCGTCCCCGCCGTCGTGGTCGAAGGCCGCTACGACGCTGCCGCCGACGCCGAAGCGCAGGTCCGCGTCCGGCTTGAAGTCGGCCTCCTTGATGACGTCGCCGTCGTTGGCCCAGCCGAGCGTGGCGGCCACCTTGGGCATCATCTTGGCCGGCACGTTGCTGAACTTGCCCTCGACGTCCCCCTCGCCGGTGCTCAGGTCCACGGTGGTCTCGCCGCGGAACACGCCCTTGTCGCCGGTGCCGTTGTACACGCCCACCACCCACTCGACGCCGCCTTCCTTGCCGAGCGAGTGGTAGGCGGCGATGCCGACGTCGCGGCCATAGCCGTAGTGCTCGTCGGTGATGGCGCGCTCGACCATCTGCAGGTTCGCTGTGCTGGCCATCTGCTGCCGGCTGGCCCAGATCTTGGCCTGCCCGGCCCGCACGAAGACCTCGCTGTCGCCGAGGTAGGCGTCCACGAAGTAGTCCTTCAGCGTGACCGCGCCCTTGCCGGCGTCGAGCTGGAGGTAGTACTTCACGCGGGGGTCGAAGACGTGGCCGCTCATCTTGAACCGGGCCCGGCTGACCTCGAAGTGCTCCTGGGTGGAGCTGAAGTCTCCGTTGGACTCGAAGGTGAAGCGCGGCTGCACCCGACCCTGGAACCGGATCAGGTAGTTCTCGCCCTGGGAGGCGTAGAAGCCCTTGTCGTAGCCGGTCTCGACCGGCGCCTCGTCGGCAGCCTGGGCGGTGGACAGAGCGGTGATCCAAGCCATGAGGAGCATGAGCGTTCCTTCGGTGGTGGTGGGCGGTCGCTCGAGCCGGCCTGGCCGACTCAGCCGTAGCGACCCTCGATGTAGGCGGCGGTGCGCTCGTCCCGGGGGGTGACGAACATCTCGGAGGTGGGCCCGTGCTCGATGACCTTGCCCATCAGCATGAACACACAGCGGTCGCTGGCCCGGCGCGCCTGGGCCATGTTGTGGGTGACGATGAGGATGCTGTACTCCTCGGCCAATTCCCAGATCAGCTCCTCGACGGCGCGGGTCCCGTCGGGGTCCAGGGCGGAGCAGGGCTCGTCCATCAGCAGCACGCTGGGCTTCACGGGCAGCAAGCGCGCGATGCAGAGCTTCTGCTGCTCCTCCAGAGACAGCCTGGTGGCCAGGCTGTCCAGCCGGTCCTTCACCGCGTCCCAGAGCAGCACCTTGCGCAGGGCGCCCTCGAGCAGCTCGTCCTGGGCCTGCTTGCTGGCGTCGGGGGCGTGCAGGCTGTGCGCGAAGAGCACGTTGTCCCGAATGGAGAAGGGCAGCGGGTTGGGGCGCTGGAAGACCATGCCCACGCGCTTGCGGACCTGCAGGATCTCGACCTCGGGGGCCAGGATGTCGTGGCCCAGGATCTCGACGCTGCCCGTGGTCCGCACGTAGTCCAGGCGCTCGTTGATGCGGTTGAAGCAGCGCAGCAGCGTGCTCTTTCCGCAGCCCGAGGGCCCGATCATCGAGGTGACCACGCCGGTCTGGATGTCCAGCGTGACGTCGTGCAGCGCCTGGAAGGTCCCGTACCAGAGGTTCAGGTCGCGCGTGCGGATCGCGTCGCTGCTGTCGGTGGCGTCAACCAAAGCGTCCGTCCACGTAGTCGCGGGTGCGCGGGTCCTTCACCTCGCCGGTGAAGAGCTCCTCGGTCTCGGCGATCTCGACGCACTCGCCCATGAGGAAGAAGGCCGTTCGGTCGGCCAGGCGGCGGGCCTGCTGGACGAGGTTGGTGACCAGCACGATGGTCATGTCCTGCTTCAGGTCGACCAGGACGTCCTCGATGCGCATGGTGGTGACCGGGTCTACCGCGATGGAGAACTCATCGAGCAGCAGCAGGTCGGGCTCCTGCGAGAGCGCCCGGGCGATGGTCAGGCGCTGCTGCTGGCCGCCCGAGAGCAGGCTGCCCAGCGTGCCGAGGCGGTCCTTGACCTCGTCCCAGAGCGCCGCGCGCGTCAGGCACTGCTCGACCTTCTCGTCCAGCACCGAGCGCTTGCGGACGCCGCGCAGGCGAGGCGAGAGCGCCACGTTGTCGTACACGCTCATGGGCAGGCCGACGGGCAGCGGGAAGACCACGCCGATGCGGCGGCGGAGGGCGTAGACGTTGGCCCAGTCGCGCACCTCGGTGCCGTCCAGCTTGACCGAGCCCCGCACGTCCATGCCCAGGGTGAACTCGTCCATGCGGTTGATGGCCCGCAGGAAGCTGGTCTTGCCGCTGTTCGCGGGCCCGATGATGCCGAAGATCTCGTGCTCGTGGATGTCCAGGTTCACGCCGGACAGGGCCACCTTCTCCGAGGGGCCCTCTCCGTAGGTGATGCGCAGGTCGCGGACCGAGAGCTTCACCACTTGCGCCTCCCTCGGAGCCACATGCGGAAGCCGATGGACAGCGCGTTCATGGTCAGGACCATCAGGATCATCACCAGGGCCACGCCGTAGGGCAGCGCCTCGGGCACGTCGGGCACCTGCGTGGAGACCACGAACAGGTGCAGGCTCATGGCCATGGTCTGGTCCCACACGCTCTCGGGCAGGAACGGCAGGAAGAAGGCCGCGCCCGTGAACATGATGGGCGCCGTCTCTCCGGCGGTGCGGCTGACCTCCAGGATGACGCCCGTGAGGATGCCGGTGATGCTGTTGGGCAGCACGATGCGCCAGATGGTCTGCCAGCGCGTGGCGCCCATCGACCAGCAGGCCTCGCGGAACTCCATCGGCACGGCCTGCAGCGACTCGCGGGTGGCGACGATGACCACCGGCAAGGTCATCACGGCCAGGGTCAGGCTGGCGGCCAGGATGCTGGTGCCGAAGCCGGCGAAGAGCACGAAGGCGCCCAGGCCGAACAGCGCGTGCACGATGCTGGGCACGCCGGCCAGGTTGATGATGGCCAGGTTGATGGCGCGGGTCACCCAGTTGTCCGGGGCGTACTCGCTCAGGTACAGCGCCGCGGCGATGCCAACGGGCACGCTGAACAGCAGCGCGAAGCCCACCAGCCAGACCGTGCCGATCAGGGCCGGGAAGATGCCGCCCTCGGTCATCCCGTTGGTGGGATCCGAGAACAGGAACTCCATGCTGATCATGGGCCCGCCCTTGACGACGAGCACCCCCAGGATGAGCACCACGGGCAGCACGAGGACGGCGGTGACGAGGCCCAGGCCGACGCGCACGCGGCGCTCGACGAGCTGGTCCTGGACGGTTCGTGCGGTGGGTCCGAACATCGCTCAGCCGTTCTTGATGCCGCGGACGACGAGGTCGGCCGTGAGGTTGATCGCGAAGGTCACGACGAAGAGGAAGATGCCCAGGAAGAACAGCGCCTGGTAGTGCTCGCTGCCCACGGCGGTCTCGCCCAGCTCGGCGGCGATGGTGGCCGTCAGGGCCCGCACCGAGTCGAAGGGGCTGGTCGGGATGTTGATGCTGTGCCCGCTGGCCATGAGCACGGCCATGGTCTCGCCGAAGCCTCGGCCCACGCCCAGCAACACCGCGGCGACCAGGCCGTTCTTGGCGGCCGGGATGACCACCCGCCAGATGACCTGCCACCTGGTGGCGCCCATGGCCTCGGCGGCCTGCCGGTAGCCGTCGGGCACCGCCTTGAGCGCGTCCTCGGCGATGGTCGTCATGATGGGGGCCGCCATCAGGCCCAGGATGATGCCGGCGTTGAGCACGTTGAGGCCCACCGGCACGTTGAAGACGTCGATGATGAGCTCGTTCATCATCGTCAGGCCGATGAAGCCCCAGACCACCGAGGGGATGGCCGCCAGCATCTCGATGAGCACCTTGAGCAGCTCGCGGGTGCGGCCTTTGGCGAACTCGC
Source organism: uncultured Pseudomonadota bacterium (assembly GCA_937915955.1). Classification (GTDB taxonomy): domain Bacteria; phylum Myxococcota_A; class UBA796; order UBA796; family CAJQPC01; genus JAAESX01. The sequence goes on along the minus strand of CALGIB010000804.1, from coordinate 11,299 downwards.
CGATGAAGATGGCCGCGCCCAGGCTCAGAGGCACCGAGACCAGCATGGCCAGGCCCGTGACGCTGGCGGTGCCGGCCATGAGCGCCAGGGCCCCGAAGGTGGGGTGGTTCGAGGTGGGACGCCAGGCCGGGCTGGTGAGGAACTCCCGCAGGTCCAGGCCGTTGGACACGAAGCCCAGGCCCTCGCGGGACACGAACACGAAGATGCCGATGACCAGCAGGATGCCGCTGATGCCTCCCAGGAAGATCACGCCCTGGGCCAGCTTGTCACCGGCCCAGGCGAGGTCACGCGCCCCCGGGCGGGCTGGCGAGGGAGCGGCCATCAGTGCGCGCCTTCTCCTCGGCACTTCTCCATGAGCCAGGCGATCTTGTCAGCCAGCTGCTCGGTGGCGGCGGGCAGGTCACCGGAGATGGACCACTCGAGCACCACCGTGCTGAACGGCACCGACCCGAGGTGGGGGCGAGGGTCGCCAGCCAGGCTGACGACGATGTGCTGCGCGGGCAGCTTGTGCATCATCGAGGCCAGGCTCTGGGGCACGTGGGGGCTGGGCTCCATCGCGCGCTCGTCGAGGAAGGCGATCAGCTCGGGGTCGACCGCCGGGGCCGGGCTCCAGCCCGCCGAGGTGTAGTGGCCCGACTCGGGGAAGGCCTTGTGCGCCATGGCCTCGGCCAGCACGGACAGCCGGCTGTTGCCCTCGTCGACGAAGAGCACCTTGTAGACCTTGGGCGGCTTGGTCTCGCCCGTGGCGGCGAAGACGGCCTCCTCACAGATGTTCTTGGCCTGATCGCTGACCCGCTCCAGGTTCGAGCAGATGATGAGGAACGCGAACATGCGCCGCATCGAGGGCGCGCCGGGCTCCTTGCCCATGCGCAGCAGCTCCTTCCAGGCGCTGTCCAGCAGGACATCGACCGAGCCGGCCATGCCCTTGGTGCCGCGCGCCAGGTCCGCGTTCTGGTCCACCCAGGCGGCGATGGCCTGGCGGTACATCTTGCGGGACTGGTCCGCCATGGCCTGCATGGTCGAGGCCAGGGGCTCGGGCGGCGGCGCACCCAGCTGCTCGGTCTCCCGCGCGATGGTCACCGCGTAGTCGCCGATGCGCTCCAGCGCGATGTTCAGGCGCAGGACCGAGGACACCGTGCGCAGGTGGCCCGCGCTGGGCAGGTGCCGGGCCACGAAGCGGTGGCAGTCGGCGTCCAGCTCACGGACCGTGCGGTTGATCGGGAAGTCGTTCAGCACGGTCTCGGCGGCCAGGCCTCGATCGCCCGTCATCAGGGCGTGCACGGCCATGCCCAGCGCGTCGTCGACGCGGGCACCCACCGCCGCGACGCGACGACGGATCTTGTCGAGATCCTCGAGCAGACGCCGCTGGTGGGCCCCGCTCACTTGCAGCTGACCTTGGCGGCGGGCGCGTAGCCCTTGTCGAGCAGGATGCACTGGCCGGCGTCCGAGAGGATCCAGTCCATGTAGGCCTTGGTGCCGCCCGTGGGCTGGCCCGAGGTGTACATCAAGAGCGACCGCGCGATGGGGTACTCGCCGCTGATCGCGCCCTCGACGGTGGGCTCGACGCAGGCGCCGGCTTCGCCGATGCAGGCCTTCTTGATGTGCTCCGTGGCGTAGGCCAGGCCGCTGTAGCCGATGGCGCAGGGCGTGTTCTCGACCAGGTCGACAACATCCTTGCTGCCGTGCATGTCCCGGGTGCCGAGCTTGAAGTCCTTGCCGCCGAGCACCACCTCCTGAAAGTAGGCGTAGGTGCCGGAGTTGTTCTGGCGGCTGACCACCACGATCTCGCCCGAGCTGCAGCCGGGCACGTCCAGGCCCAGCTGGGACCAGGACACCGTCTCGCCGCCGTCGCCGTAGATGCCGGCCAGCTGCTCGAAGGACAGCGACGTGGCGGGGTTGTCGGGGTGCAGGAAGACCGCCAGCGCGTCGTAGCCGACGACGAACTCTACCGGCTCGACCCCGTTGGCCTTGGCCGAGGCGATCTCCTGGTCCTTCATCTCGCGGCTGGCGTTGGCGATGTCCACCGTGCCGTTGATCAGCGCCGAGATGCCCGTGCCCGAGCCGCCGCCGGTGACGGCGATGGCCGTGTTCGGGTCGACCTCCTTGTAGGCCTCGGCCCAGGCCTGGGCGACGTTGACCAGGGTGTCGGAGCCCTTGTTCTGGAGGACCACGCGCGAGCCCTTGGCGCCCGGCTCGGGGCGCGAGCAGGCGACGAGGACGAGGGCCGGGGCGGCGACGAGGAGGAGGAGCTTCTTCATGGCGACGTTCTATGGAGCGTCTGTGTCAGCTCGAAGGCAGGACCGTCACCTTGCGGGGCCCCCGCCCCTCACAGCTCGCTCCCCACCGAGCCGACCACCCGGACGCTGCCGCTGGCGATGTCGTAGACCCAGGCCTCCAGGCGCAGGCGGCCCTCGGCCAGCGCGACCTGCACGCTCGGGTGGGTCTGCAGGTTGTCGAGCTGGCGCAGGGCGTTGTGCTCGATGGCGCCGTCCAGCTGACGGGCTGGCCCGTAGTCGGCGACCGCCGCGCCCGTGGGGGCGGCGTGCTCGACCCAGGAGGCCACGCGCGGGAGCAGCGCCAGGGACCCCGGGTTCAGCAGCGCGCCCATGGCGCCGCAGCCGCTGTGGCCACAGACGACGATGAGCTGCACGCCGAGGGCGGCCACGGCGTACTCGACGGCCGAGGCCGTGCCCTCGTCCCGGCCGTACTCGGGCACGAGGTTGCCCGCGTTCCGCTGCACGAAGATCTCACCGGGCCGCGACTGGGTGACCAGCCCCGGATCGATGCGCGAGTCGGAGCACGTGATGAAGAGCGAGTGGGGAGACTGGCCCTCGGCCAGCCCCGCGAAGCGCTCACTCAGGCCGGGAAAGACCTCGGCCTGGAAGCGTCGGACGCCTTCGTGGATCGGGTGCATGCGGGCTCCGTTCTGGGGGACCGTCCCAGTGATAGAGCCGAAAAAATGTACTATCCATTAGATAATGGAGCGTTCCTGATTCGATTGTATCGAACATTCTGGGCTGCCTGGAGGACCGCCGCCACGGCCGGGTTGGCCCTCCTTCCGGGCATGACGATGGCGTAGAGCTGCTCCCAGGTGTCCTCCAGCTCCCCGACCGTCACGACCCGGTAGGTGGCCTCGACCACGTCGCGCACGGCCGTCGGGACCGGGAACAGCCCCGCGCCCTCCTGGCCGAAGGACTTCATCAGCGCGCTGTCGCCGAACTCGGCCACGATCCGCGGACGGACGCCCACTCTCTGGAACCAGGCCTCGAGCAGACCGCGCATCGATGAGCCCACCTCGGGCAGGAGCACCGGAGCCTCCTGCAAGCTCTGGGGGAAGTCGTGCAGCACGCGGGCGGCGAGCTGCGGGGCCGCCATCAGCGAGATGCCGGACTCACCCAGCAGCACGCTCTCGGCGTGCACGTCCAGAGACAGGCCCACCGGCTTGTCCGACAGGACCAGGTCCAGGTGGTGCACAGCCAGATCGGCCACCAGGCGGTCGGCCCTGTCCTCGCGCACGAGCAGGTGGACCGGGAACTCGGGCACATGCAGCGCCGGAGACAGCAGCTCCCAGGCTACCAGCTTGGGCAAGTGGTTCCCGACGCCCACCCGCAAGCGGTAGGCGTGCCGAAGGCCGGTCTCGCTGCGGACGGTGTCCACCAGCTCCTCGCCTAGGGCGAAGATCTCGTCGGCGTACTCCTTGACCTGCTGCCCCCGCAGCGTCATCGCCAGCCCGCGCCCCTGGCGCTCGAACAGGGCGTAGCCCAGCCACGCCTCGAGGGTCTTGATCTGGGCGGACACGGTGCTGGGGGCCAGGCGCAGCAGGTCGGCGGCGCGCGTGAGGTTGCCCTCGCGCGCCGTCACCCAGAAGTAGCGCAGGTGCTGGTAGTTGAGGTCCATCGTTCGTCTCTCTCGAATCTACATGCCGACTGTATCGAACATCACGGACACAGTGGGGCTCAAAGCACGTGGAACCTGGCGGCCTGCCGTGTGACCAAGCCTTCATGTTCCTCCTGCTGGCCTGCGCCTCGCCCGATCCCGTCCTCGCCCAGCAGATCCCCGAGCCGATCGCGGCCCCCACACAGGAGCTGCGCGGCCTCTGGATCACCCGCTGGGGCTGGTCCTCTCAGGCCGACCTCGAGCAGCTGCTCGAGGAGGCAGGCCAGGCCGGCATCAACGCCGTCTACTTCCAGGTCCGCGGCACCTTCGACGCCTACTACCTGGGGGGCCTGGAGCCCGTGGCCGCCCGCCTCGGCGGCAGCTGGGATCCCCTGGCCTTCGTGGTCGAGCAGGGCCACGCCCGGGACATGCAGGTGCACGCCTGGCTGAACACCTTCCCGCTGTGGCGTGGCACCTCGGCTCCTCCACCGGACCACCCCGCGGCGCTGCACCGCGACTGGTGGCTGAAGCAGGGCGGGCAGCCCATGGCCCAGAGCAGCGGCTACGTCTTCGCGGATCCCGCCAACGCCCAGGTCCGCGCGCACATCGCGGCGGTCGCCGAGGACCTGGAGTCCCGCTACGCCCTGGACGGGCTGCACCTGGACTACGTGCGCTACCCGGCCTCGGACTTCGACGGCGCCGACCCGGGCCACGTCACGCAGACGGTCGAGGCGGTCCAGCAGACCCTGGACATCCCCCTGAGCGCGGCGGTCTGGGGGGTACACACCAACCGCTGGGGCTGGTCCGGCGTCAGCGAAGGGAGCGCCGACTACCTGCAGGACAGCCACGCCTGGCTGCAGCAGGGGCTGCTCGATGCCGCCATGCCGATGATCTACTGGCCGACCACGGCGCCGCCCGGCGAGCGGCTGGACTTCGCGACCCTGGCCGCCGACCACGTCCAGCGCTCCGGGGGCCGCCCGATCTACGCAGGCGTCGACACCGAGCACCTGTCCCAGGAGCAGGTCGCCGCCTGCATCCTGGCCTCTCGAGAGGCCGGAGCGGCGGGCTTCGTGCTCTTCGAGAGCCAGCATGCGATGCCCATGCTCGAGGGACTACCCTTGCGGCCATGAACGCCCGCCCCCTGCTGGTCCCCTTCGTGCTCCTCGGCCTGGCCTGCGCCGGCGGCAAGCCCCCCGACGGCGACCTGCCCGGCGGCAACGGCGATGGCAACGGCGATGGCAACGGCGGCGACGACAGCGTCACCGACGACAGCGGCGGCGGCCCCGGGCGCCTGTGCCCGGCCTACACCGGCCTGGGCTACGAGGGCCGCAGCTGGGAGTGGAGCTACACGCCCGAGTTCGAAGACGAGCTCGGCTACAGCTCGACCTGGACCGTGCAGACCCAGAGCGTGGACGGCGACCGGGTGACCACGCGCAGCGTCGGGGAGATCGATCACCCCAGCTACCAGCGCTACGAGTGGACGATCCTGAGCACCTACCGCTGCGACGACGACGGAGCCTGGTTCCTCGGCTTCAGCCAGGAGACCGACTACCGCATCGAGGGCACCGACTACTGGGCCAACACGACGATCACCTACACCGAGCCCTACCTGGTGATGCCGGCCGGCGCGGGCGAGGGCGACAGCTGGACCTCGACCTACGCGGGCATGAGCACGACCGAGACCGGCTCGAGCGGGCCGACCAGCCAGGACTTCGAAGGCGGCTATACGGGCTCTCTGCACGCCCACGGCGACGTCACGGTGCCCGCCGGCACCTTCCAGGTGCTCGAGATCCGCTACGACGGCGAGCCCTCGGGCTGGGTAGACAGCGACGCCGGCTCGGTCCAGAGCGTGAGCAGCCACCTCGTCGCGTACAGCCCCTGAGCCAGGGTTCACGCGATGACGTCGATCGCGCGGCCACCTTCAACCCATCTAGACCCGAACGACCCCCGATCCCGGAGACCCCATGCTTCTTCTCGCCCTCAGCCTGGCGTGCGGCCCCACGACCAGCGCCCTCGGTGACACCGGCCAGGCCGACCCGAACAACAGCGGGGACGACACGGGCGGTGGGGACGACACCGACGACACCGACGACACCGACGAGCCCGAGACCAGCGCCTTCGAGGGCGACTACAGCGGCCAGATGGGCCTGTTCATCCCCGAGTAGAGCTGGGAGCTCTGCGAGGGCGAGCTGTCGCTGTCCGTCGACGAGGACGGTCAGCTGAGCGGCGATGGCGTCTGCGGCGCCGAGTCCAACTGGGGCGAGGACTGGGAGCTGCCCGCCGAGCTGGAGGGCGAGGTCGACGAGGACGGTCAGATCACCGGCCAGGTCGTGATCCTCTGGGAGGGCCGCGACGGAGCGCAGGAGATCGAGGCCGACCTCGAGGGCCAGATCGACGACGGCGACGTGACCCTGCAGTGGGTGGCCGAGATCAACATGGGCGGCGGCGGCGGCGAGCAGGAGGTCGAGGGCTGGGCCGAGCTGGACTGATCAGGTCCCGCCGAGCTCGTCGATGAGCTCGCGCATGTGCGCCAGCACCTGGTCTTCGCGCTCGGCGAAGGCCATCAGATCCGGCGAGGCCAGGTCCGCGAGCACGCGCCCGCCTGGGTTGTGTACGAAGCGCTCCGGCCCCGCGCCCTCCCAGCGCGGCGTGAACGGCACCAGCTCGCGCAGCTCCGGCGGCCGGACCAGCTGAGCGAGGATCTCCCGGCACCAGGCGCGCTGCCACGCCGCGTTGGCGTGCCCGTCGATGAGCCAGCTCTGGGCGAACGCGGGCCCCGTCGAGCCCACCTCGCCGAGCAGCCGCTCCTCGTCCTCGAACAGCCGCGCGAGGCTCTCGCACTCCTCGACCACAGCCCGCGGCGAGCTCTGACGCCGGGGCAGCCCCTGCAGCAGAGCCAGCGCGGACTCCCGGAGCTCGGGCCGCTGGCCCAGCAGCGCCTCGAGCTGGCTCAGGGCGTCCTCGGCCACGACCGCTCCAGTGACCAGGCTCATCAGCGAGCCCTCGGCGTCCTTGATGCGCAGGCCCCAGGCCAGGCAGGTGATCACCTGCCGCAGCGCCTCTCGTCCGTCCTCGAGGACCAGCGCCTCGGCGGAGCGGGCCTTCATCAGGTCCAGCACCGGCCGCAGATCGGGGCCCGCGCCGAGCGGGTCCACCGTCGGAAAGCTGAGTCCGCCCCGGCGGTAGAGCTCCTCCAGCGCGGCGCCCTGCTCATGGGCCGGCAGCTCGGGCACCCGCTGGAGCTCCGCCCAGACCTCGGGCCCTGGCGACACCTCCGATGGCAAGGGCCGCAGCGGAGGCTCGTCCGGCACCGAGGCGCGTCCGCGAGCCAGCAGTCCGCCCACCACCACCACCGGCAGCGCCAACCCAGCGCCCAGCACAAGCAACGGCCACAGCTTCCTCATGTCCGGCAGCCTACGTGCAGCAGCCTCGCCTGCGCGATAGTTCCGGGACCTCGAGGAGCACGAGACATGCCTGAGTACAGCGCCTTTGTCCGCACCGACCGCCTGCCCTCCACCGCCGACGTCCTTCGCGCCCTGTCCAGCCGCGGCTGGGCGCTGGAGCTCGACGGCGACGACGCGCTCTCCGCGCGCTCGGGCGAGCTCGGCCTGACGATCGACGGCCAGCCGGTGCCCGTGCAGATCAGCGTCGACACCGACGACCTGGGCCTGGGCGAGGGCGAAGCCTGGACGGCGGTGGCCAAGGCCAGCGACGTGCGCCTCCGCTTCTCCAGCGATCACGAGGGTGGCCGCTGGGCCCGCGACGTGGCCCGCGGCGTGGCCCTGCTGGCGATGGGCGCCTACCTGGCTGACGGCGCCGACGCCCCCATCCACTTCGGCCGCTAGGTTGGACGCGCAGCTCGTCGAGCGGGCGCTGGGATCAGCCGAGCTCGCGGCGCGCATGGAGCCTCGCAGCCTGGCCGCGGGGGACGAGCTGTTCACCTTCGGCGCGCCCGGGCCCGGGCTCTGTGTGCTGGTCGAGGGCAGCCTTCAGGTCCTGCTCGAGGTCGACGGCGAGACCCTGGATCTCGGCGCGCTCGGGCCCGGGGCGGTCCTGGGCGAGATCCAGCTGGTGGACGGCCGGACCTCCACCGCGACGGTGCGCGCGCTGGACGCCAGCCGCGTGCTCGTCATGGGCCCCGACACCTTCCAGCGCCTGGTGCTGAGCTACCCCGAGCAGGCCGGCCCCCTGCTGGAACACCTCACCGCGACGCTGGCGAGCCGCCTGCGCCGCACGAGCGAGGGCGTGCTGACCGAGGACCAGGACAACTGGACCTTGCAGGCCCCCGGCTCGCAGCGAAGCCTGGTCGAGCGCGCCCTGTCCTGGCTCCTCGACCCGGGGACGACTTGATGCTGGACCAGCTCCGCCTGTTCGCCGGGCTCCGCCCGGACGATCTCAGCCTGCTCGAGCGCCTGATGGTGGTCGAGGAGCACGCCCGTCCGGTGACCCTGCTGCGCCAGGGAGACCAGGCCGACGGCGGCAGCTCGGCGGTCTACCTGCTGCTCGAGGGCCAGGTCGAGGTGACCTGCAGCTCCCCCAGCGGCGAGCAGACCGTGCGCAAGGTCGTGACGCCCGGCGCGCTGCTCGGCCTGGTCGCCCTGTTCGACGACGGCCCGCGCAGCGCCACCTGCACCACGCTGGGCCCCAGCCGCACAGCGCGCCTTGACCGCCGCACCCTGAAGCTGCTGCTGCGCACGCACCGTGGCGTGCACGCGCGCTTCCAGCTGCTGCTGGCCCAGCAGCTGGCCTCGGACATCCGCCGCCTGGACGAGCGCTTCCGCACCGCGCTGAAGACGGGCCAGGCGTTGGCCGAGGCGAGCATGGGCTAGCCGGTGGGCTCGCCCCGCTACTCGGACTTCAAGCTGCTCTCCTGGCTCCTGGCCACCCTGGTCGGGGTGGTCGGCGTCTTCATCGACAGCTGGCTGAAGGCCTTCGTCGAGCGGCCGATCCTCGTCGGCAGCCTGACCATGCTGGGGGCCCTGCTCTACGTCGGCGGCGCGGTGGTCGCGCACCTCAGCGAGCAGAGCCAGCGGGATCGCCTGGCCGCCGCCGAGCGCGGCGAGGACGTGATGATCCGGCCCGGGCTCAGCCGCGGCGCCCGGCAGGCTCTGGCCGTGGCCGGCGCCAGCTTGACCGGGGTGGTCGTCGTCGTCGGGCTGGTGGTCAGCCAGCTGACCGCGAACGCGGGCTGCCCCGAGGGCACCCGCAAGCTGCAGATCGAGTACATCGACGGGCAGCTCCAGCAGCGCTGGTGTGTGCTCGAGGATGGCCGGCAGTCCGGGCCCGAGAGCCGCTGGTACGAGGACGGCAGCCTGGCGCTGGAGCGGGGCTGGCTCGAGGGCGCGCTGGACGGCCCCGAGCGCCAGTGGAGCCCCGAGGGAGCGCTGCTGCTCGAGGGGGTCTGGGTGCGCGGCGTGCGAGACGGCGACTGGCGGGAGTGGCACGCCGCCGAGGTGCCCAAGCTCGAGTCCAGCTGGTCCCTGGGCGCGCAGACCGGGGCCATGCGCGAGTGGTACGCCGACGGCCAGCTCTACCGGCAGGGCGCCTACGAAGACGGGCTGACCCACGGCGACTGGCGGATCTTCCACGCCAACGGTCAGCCGCGCAGCTCGGGCAGCTGGGCGCGCGGCGAGCGGGAGGGCGTGCACCGGAGCTGGAGCCGGAGCGGCGCGCTGGTCGGGGAGGCCGGCTGGCTGGGGGGGCAGCTGCACGGCATCCAGCGCAGCTGGTCGGACTCCGGCGTGCTGGCCACCGAGGCCAGCTACTCCCACGGCCAGCTGGACGGCTGGAGGCGCGAGTATGCCGGCGAGCAGCTGCTCTTCGAGGGAGAGTTCCGGGGCGGGCGCGAGGTCGGCGAGCACCGCAGCTGGTCCCCGGACGGGCGGCTCCAGGAGCTGCAGGTCTTCGACGAGGCCGGCGAGCGCGACGGCACCTGGCAGCTCTGGACCGTCAGCGGCCAGCTCATCAGCGAGATGCACTACCAGGCCGGGCTGCCCGTGGGCGTGCACCGCGGCTGGTTCCCCGACGGGCAACTCCGGGACGAGCTGCACTTCGTCGACGGCGAGATGGAGGGCGCCTGGACGCGCTGGAACCAGGACGGCTCGGTCCGGGAGCAGGGCGAGTACCAGGGCGACGCGGCCAACGGCTGGTGGCGCACCTACCATCAAGGCGTCCTGGTCGAGGAGCGGCTCTACGGCGGCGGCGAGCTGCTGGACCAGCGCTGGCCCTGAGCCCAGCTCGCTACTCGAAGGGCTCCAGCTCGCACCAGAAGCTGCCCGACTCCAGCATGCGGTCGCCTCGCCCGTCGTTGCCCTCCTCGTCCAGGTCCGCCAGCGAGCAGGCGAACTCCCCGCCCAGGCCGGCGTCCTCCTCGAGCTCCAGCTCGCAGGGCTGGCCCACCGCGCTGGTCCAGACCTGCTCCTCCTGCTCGGTCCGCCAGACATCGAAGGCCGGCACCGCCCCGGGGCAGTCCTGCACCGTCGGGTCGAAGGCCATGTACGAGCCGCTGCCCTCGTAGTTGCAGACGTCGATGTCGAGCTGGGTGCCCGTGGCCTCGTCCAGGAAGTGCAGCCACAGCCAGCCATCGCCGAAGTCCCAGCACTCCAGCGTCTGACCTCCGTCGCGGGTCCAGGCCAGCTCGCGGCGCTCCTCGCCTGCCTGCAGCGTCACGTCCAGGAAGGCGGCCCGGGCGTCGGTGTCGGCGTCCGAGTCGGCGTCCGAGTCCGCGTCGCTGTCAGCGTCCGAGTCCGAGTCCGAGTCCGAGTCGCTGTCCGTGTCCGTGTCGGCGTCCGTGTCCGTGTCCGCGTCCGCCTCGGGGACCCCGCTCGACGGGGCCACGTCGCGCTCACTCAGGCAGGCCAGCATCATCAACAGCATGGTCTCTCCGACAAGATCGCAGGGTACCGCCACTCAGGGTTACGGGAGGCCCAACCTCGGAGGCAGCTTGAGCTACCAGGCCATCGCCAGGAAGTGGCGCCCCACGACCTTCGAAGAGATCGCGGGCCAGGGTCACGTCACCCAGACCCTCCAGAACGCGCTGGACCGCGACCGCGTCCACCACGCGTTCCTGTTCACCGGGGCCCGGGGGGTGGGCAAGACCACCGCGGCGCGCACCTTCGCCCGCTGCCTGAACTGCGTGAGCGGCCCCACCTCCAAGCCCTGCGGCGAGTGCGCCAGCTGCTACGAGACGCCCAACGGCAACAGCTCCGACGTGGTCGAGGTCGACGGCGCCAGCAACAACTCGGTCGACGACGTGCGCGAGCTGCGCGACGCCGTCCGCTACCTGCCCTCGCGCGACCGCTACCGCATCTACATCATCGACGAGGTCCACATGCTCTCGATCGGGGCCTTCAACGCCCTGCTCAAGACGCTCGAGGAGCCTCCGCCCCACGTCATCTTCATCTTCGCGACCACCAAGCCGCAG